>JAISGP010000144.1 GCA_031263035.1 Lachnospiraceae bacterium
TATAAAAAAATTAATAATTTTCCTAAAATAAGTAATGTTTCTACAAGTAGTGATACTGTTGAAGATGTTTTAATTGACTGTTGGAAACATGCAGAAGGAAATGATAAGGATACTAAAATGTTAGAACTTATAGAAGATATTCCTTTAGATTTAGTTGATAAAACCAACACTATATATAATGCAGGGGATTTTGTTTATCTTAAAGCTCCAAACAATGAAACTTATGAAGTGCCTGTTACTGAAACTACTAAAAAGCTTAATAAAAGAGGGGAAGGTAGTGTTAATGTCGGGCAAGTTACAAATACTCCCCTTAATAGATTTATGGGTTGATATTTTATGATTAATGAATATACAGACATAGAAAAAGATTTACTCGATAATACTTGTGGAAATTTAAGGCTGACCTATTTAGGAACTAATATCCAAGATTTGCAGAAAGCTTTTAATGAATTATATCGGCAAAAAGGACAACCTAATGGATTTGCTGAACTTGATGAATCAGGTAATGTTCCTTCATCACAACTTCCGAGTTATGTTGATGATGTGTTAGAGTTTGCGACTTTTGATGATTTTCCTACTACTGGGGAAAGTGGTAAGATTTATACGAGTCTTGATACGAATTTGACTTATCGTTGGGGCGGAACTAGTTATGTTGAAATAAGTAAATCATTAGCACTTGGCATTACTGAGAATACTGCTTATCGTGGTGATTATGGTAAGGTTGCTTATGACCATTCTCAAGTAACTAATAGTAACCCTCACGGTACTAAGACAAGTCAATTGGTTAATGATGGAGTTTTTGTAGAAACGATTGAAGGTATGGGTTTATCAACTGAGGATTATACAACTGTTGAGAAAACTAAACTCTCTGGTATTTCAGAGGGTGCAGAAGTAAACACTGAGATTGTTGATAACTTAACAACTGATGATTCAACTAAGGTTTTATCCGCTAAACAAGGGAAAGCTCTTAATGATGCTATTAGTTCTAAAATTAATACTTCTGAAAAAGGTGTTGCAGGTGGTGTTGCAAGTCTTGGGAGTGATGGTTTAGTTCCAACAAATCAATTACCAGAGCAAAAGCAAATTGATTTTGACATACAAGCTATTGTTAATCAAATCAAAGAAGAAATAGGATTTAATGATTTGCTTAATGGTACTGGCGAATTATATGAAGCCATAGAAGACCATGTACAAAGAAAAAGATACAAAGTAGGCAGTTACTATATAGACAACGACCCTACACCACCATCCACTGTTCTTGGCTTTGGTACTTGGGTTCAAGTATCCGAGGGGCGTCATTTGATGGCTACGACAGGAACACCGTCTGACGGAGGTAGTAGTTCGTTAAGTATTGCAATAGCGAACCTTCCGAACCACGACCACAGCATCAGTCATATACACAGCTTACAAGGAGGAATGAACGGTTCGAGTAATAATCAGTTAGAAGGATTAAGTGGTGGTACTGCATGGGTATGTAAATCAATAGGACTTGATTATTTTCCTGGACAAAAATACACATCAGAACCGAACAAAACTAATTCAGGTTCTACTGGCAATGGAACAGCACTTCCTAATAATCCACTCAACCATTCAGCTTATATGTGGTATCGTGCTGCTTAGGCTGTTCTATACCATAAGTACGTGCTATGACTGAGAGGGTTGTTCGCAAGCGGTACATTCTGACCGCCATTATCAAAATCTGTCTTAGAATAAAGTGGTGCCTTAGCACCGTATTTGCTAAGACTCGGACTTAATACATTATTAAAATACCTGCCTGAAGTATCAGGCGAAAAAGCCCCACTCGTAGTATAAACAACACTATAACCTGCATTTGGATCTACAGAACTACCAGAACCAGTACTAAAAGAACCAGTAACATTTGGCAAGTTCGCTATAGCTAAATATAAAGAAATAAAACAAGAGGTTAAAATTATGATAGAAAAAATAATAAAAATAGAAAAAGAACAAGAATATTTAAATTTAAAGATAGATGAAATCGAATCTGATAAAAATTATATAATAAGAAGATTGGAAGCAAGAAAAGAAGAGGCTGACACACCAGATAAAACATTAATCCCTTTTGCGGTTGATGAACCTAAATTACCTTCTGATGGAAATTTGTTTGTATTTTTCAGAGAACCAGTAATGGAAGAATTCTATATCCATATAGCTATTGAAGAATTACCCGATGAAAAGCCTTATGAGGTTCTTAACGATGAAATGATGAAAAGAATAGAGGCTGAAGCAGAACTTGAAAGAGCTAAACAAGAGATAGAATCACTTAAACAACAGCAAGAGTTTAATCCAGTTGTTGAAGAGAACATAAATAACATTGAAGAATTATCTTAAAATTAACTTTTTTTATATTTAATAGCTATTTTTTTCACAAATTTATTGTTCTGTGAGCGATAGCTATCTAAAAAAATATAATAAGAGATGAAATTATGATTAATAGAAAATTTATTACTATCGTAATGATTGTTGTGATTATAGTATGTATTGGCTTTTTTGTGTTTGTTTATGAACCTGAAACAAGCCAAAAGCAATTATATCCATACAATAATACAGAAATACCACAAAGAACAGGATTTATTCAAGAAGCTCATTGCCCTATTGACCCAAAGGATAATATAACTCCTATGGGAACAATCGAAGAATTGAAAGACGACCTTAATATTGTAGGCAGTAGAATATATGTAAATGGTGTATTTTATTGTCATAAGCACCATATCTGGTTTAATGTTCATTAAATAGAGGTTAAATAATGGTTTTAGTGGATATTAACATTATGGGCGTTGTCGCTTTTGTAAGTGCCTCGATAACTGTTCTTTATGCTATATCACGTTTTTGGAATGATATTACTACTTGGTGGGCGAATAATATTACTGCAAATAAAATAGACATTGATGGTATGCCTAATAATTCGCCACTAAAACACGAATTTAATGAATTACATAAATCGTTAGGTGAATTTAAAAAAGGACAGAATGATTTAAAAACTGAAATAGTGGATATGAAAAAAAGACAAGAAGAGATCAATAAACTTAATCGAGGAGATAATTTAGAACTGAAAATAATGCGAGGCATAGACCACAAACTACCACCAGAGCAAATAGTAGCTTGGTACAGTGAATACAAAGCATTAGGTCGTAATGGTGCTATGGACTTCACAGTTAGTAAATATATCCACCCTCAAGAATTTGATTATTATAATATGTTACATAAAAATAAAGGAGATGATTAGATTATGAAAATTGTAGAATATATAACAAATAATAAAAGAAAAATAGGCTTTACAGCCTTTGTTGGAATATTAGCAATACTTGGTATTGTTGAGGTCTTTGGAACTCAATTAGGACTACCTCAAAATATCATAGGTTATGGTGTTACATTATCAGCTATTATTGCAGGTCTTACTGGTAAATCTTGGAAGGATTATTTCAAGTTTGGAAATAACCAAAAAGAAGAAAATGAAGAAGACATTAAAGCCAAAGGCGATTTAGAATCTTCCGAAGAAAATAAAGTAACAACAACTGATGAAGAACCACCAATTCCATACAATGATTATCAAGAAGAAGGAAGTGCTTAAAATGGCTGATATAAGCAATAAAGAATTACTATTGCCTTATGGTACTGTAAAGGATATGAATAAAAGAGCTAATGCTTATAAAAATTCAAAGAAGCAAAAAACAAGTCCTTTAAACAAAATCTACATCGTAAAAGGTGGCAAAGATTATGTAACTCTTACAAGATTAAATGATATGAATAATAGAATAAATAAATGGAATCTTGAACACAAAGATGAAGTTTTAAAAAATGTTTGGATCAAGAAACCTAAAACCACTACAAATGTTTTAAAACCATCTTCAGCAACTACCACCGTTCCTACTGTGAATATCAAAGGAAAAACTTATAAACCTAAAAATATGACTGAATTCTACAACCTAATGGGTTCTTTTGGTTATGCTTATTACTACAATGACATCTATTCCTTAGCACAGGAAATTAGTCGTTTAACTCTTGGTAAAGCTATGAATTGCACTGATTTCAGTCAGTTTGGAGTTTATGTAGCTTCACAATTCAAAAAAGATGGTAAAAAAGTATATCAAACCCGTTATGCTCATATTAATTGCCGTAAGAGTGGAGGTCATGTTATCTTCCAAATTAAAGGTGGCGAGTTTGGAAATAAATGGACTGCTATAGATATTGCAGCAAAAGCTGATAAAGATGCTCGTGTTTATCCTATCGGTGATTACTGGTGTAAAGATGGAACTATAAGAAGTTATAATGAACTTTGGGTTTTATCTGATGACGGCAAGACTTAATATTTAAAATTGATTGGTAATTCAACCCCTTGACAACTATTAATTTAGTTGTTGAGGGGATTTTTTTTATTTTTTTATTGATATGTGCTACATTTAACCAAAACATTTATATACTATGCAGTACAATATAATAATAGAACTTGTAGGAGGTGAGAAAAATTGCGAGAGAAAATAAACTAATAATAATTATAAGCACAATTCAGCTTCTAATAATGATTGTGCAAGTAATTATTATGACAAAATAAAATGAGGGGTTAAAATCCCTCATTTAAAATTCCAATAAATAATATGTCATAAACACTATATAAAATTTACTATAAAAAAGGTGATGAAAACAATGTTAGTCAAAATATTAGCAATCATAATAATAATATTAGGAATAATTAATATAATTTTATTAAATAAAATAAGAAAAAAATAAAGGAGTTAAAAAGAATGAGTATTAGGCTTAAAGAAGATACCATTGAGGCATTCAGAGAAATAAAAGAAATATATGAATTAAAATCATTGGATGAAGCAGCTAAACTTGCTATACACAACACTCCCATATCTGCCGATATTGTAAAACAACCTCCAGCATTTATATTGCGATTATTCGAGGAGGATGATTATGATAGTTTTTTTCAAGAAACAGTAACATGGAGTATGCTTAAAAAATCTAATCAAGGAGATGTGTTTGATTTTGAAGACATATTAAAAGAAGATGCATCTAAATTTGAAACAGCAACAGTATTATTCAAAGACGATAAAGGAGTTTTTATTAGATTTGAATTACATGAAAAAGATGAAGAATCTGTTGTTGATGTAGCCTTTTACTCATTCACTTAATTTTTATTTTCTCTTATTATAATCATTAATGCATTATTTTTTATATAATCTATAACATATTATTGAGTATAATATATTGAGTAGAAAAATAATCGTAATTATATATTAAATATTATAAATCATTATTAATTATTATAATATCGGCTATTTTTAAGTGAAGTTTTAAAAATATTTATTAATCTATTCTAAGTTGTTGGTTTTTATCATATAGGGGATTATGAAAAATAGCTATCTACTCTATAAGATTTCGCTTACAAAGTGAAAATCATAGGTCAATTTAGGAGGGTTTAACCAATATCTTTATATACTATGAATGATACATTATGTTTAGCAATTATAATGTGATATTATAATGCAATTTTAAATAATAAAATATATGGTGTGATAAATATGAAAACTGAATTACCAATCGCTCCTATCGGGAGAATTTTAAAGAACGCTGGTGCTGACAGAGTCAGTGACG
>JAISGP010000002.1 GCA_031263035.1 Lachnospiraceae bacterium
CTGTACGAAACCGCTACGCTTCGACGACGGACGTCCCGGGCATCGTGCTACGTCCCAACGAAAATTACGCTATGGTCTTGTGATAATATATTTAACCAGTTTTTTTATATTAGGTTTTACTATATTTTCTTCCTTTATCTTCTATTCTTCATCCTTTTTGTTCTCTTCCACCTTATTCTCACGATTTAACATATCCCATATAATAGGTCCACCAACAAAAATCACTACCAATGCAAAAAGAATAATAACTCCATTCAAAGAAAAAATCTTTCCTGCCATGGGAACTCTAAAAACAACTCTACCAACAACATTCTTTCTATTCACAATGCCATCCTCTACATTATTGGCATCACCTTTAAATATAAAACCCTCGTCAGTGATTTTCTTAATTCTATGAGTAATTAAACTGTTGTTCTCATTAACGTAGGTTGCTATCTCACCTGGCTTATAAGTCTTAGACTTTCTAATAATAACCATGTCATCAACATGAAGAGCCGGCTCCATGCTACCAGACATAATAATAGCCGGTGCAAATCCAAAAGTAGTCGCTAAAGGTTCCTTGGAAGTTGCTCTTCTTACTGCAAATATAACAGCGAAAATGACACAAAGTATCAAAATAAACCAGATAATCCTTTCTATTACATGAATTATCTTGTTAATAAAGCTACCTGATGATACTGTACTCTCTTCTCTACGTCCTCTATGAAATGTTTTTCTTTTCATAATCTCCTCCTATCCTAATATAACTTATCAATCAAAAAATTTAACTCTCCCAAAGTTTCAATATGATTAATCTTGTCCCTAAGCTTACTTGCTCCTACCATTCCTTTAATGTAAAAACCTGCATGACGTCTCATCTCTCTAATTCCGGTAAATTCTCCTTTATATTCAACAAGAAGTTTGCTATGATGTTTAACCATATCTAAAATTTCACTCTTTGGTGGAGTATAACTTTTTCCAGTAGAAAGTTGCCTAAAAATCCATGGGTTTCCCTCTGCCCCTCTTGCTATCATAACTCCGTCGCACCCAGTATACTCCAACATTCTTAGTGCATCTTCTGAAGTCCATATATCACCATTTCCAATAACAGGTATTTTTACAGCTTCCTTAACTTTTCTAATAATATCCCAATCTGCTTTTCCACTATAATATTCTTCCCTAGTTCTTCCATGAATAGCAATAGCACTGGCTCCGCTATCTTCAATTATTTTAGCAACTTCTACTGCATTTATGCTACCTTCATTAAAGCCTTTTCTTATCTTACAAGTTACAGGTTTCTTTGTGGCTTTCACAACAGCCTTAACTATTTCTCCAATCAACTTAGGATTTTTTAGGAGACTTGAACCTTCACCATTATTTACAATTTTAGGAACCGGACATCCCATATTTATATCTACAAATGTATTTCTTTCCTCTTCAATCATTCTGGTTGCTTCCCCCATTATATCTGGTTCACTTCCAAATAATTGAAGAGAAGCTTTAGCTTCCCCATTTGCAATTTCCATTAATTCTTTAGTTTTCTTATTTTTAAAAGTTATAGCTTTAGCACTAATCATCTCCATGCACACCATTGATGCACCCATTTCACTACAAATCAAACGAAATGGCAGGTCGCTTACTCCTGCCATTGGTGCTAAAACAAATTTATTTTTTAATTCTATATCTCCAATTTTAAATCCGTTCATATTTCTCTCTTACTTAGTTTTCTTATTTTTATCGAAAATAATTTTAAGACCTTTTAAAGTTAAATCTGGATCATAAATATCAATACAATTTGTCTCGGCAGATATCATCTTTCCTAATCCGCCTGTAGCAATTACTTTTATATCCTTGTATCCTGATTCTTTTATTATATTTGCAACTATATACTCTGTTGCACCTATCTCGCCATATACAATACCTGCCTGCATACTTGAAATAGTTTCTTTGGCAAGAATACTTTTAGGCTTTTCAATTTCTATGGCAGGTAGCATATCCGCATCTCCCCAAAGAGCTTTAGCGGCTGTATTCATACCTACTCCGGTAATTCCTGCCTCAAATGTACCATTTGGACCAACTAAGTCATAGGTAGTAGCTGTACCATAGTCTAGTACTATAATAGGGCCTCCGTAAAGACTGTAGGCTGCCGCTGCATCTACAATTCTGTCAGGACCAATTTCCTTAGGATTTGGAGTTACTATTTTTATACCTGTTTTTAACCCAGCTCCTACAATTAAAGGCTTAATCCCAAAGTATTTTATTATACCATTATTAAAAGAATGCATTATGCCCGGTACGACTGAAGCTATAATTACATCAGTAATACTACTTACTTCAATACCCCTAGCCTGTAACATCATTGAGATAAGAACTCCATACTCATCTGAAGTACGTAAGTCCTTGCTCATCATTCTAAAAGAAGTACTTAAAAGTTCTTCACCTTTAAATACTCCTAAAGTTATATTAGTATTTCCAATATCAACAACTAATAACATATATTTCCTCACTAAAATGTACTTTCATCACCTAAGAAAAAAGTTTTATAAAACAGTTCTAGACTTTCTAGAAGTTCTTCTTTTTCTCTTTGTACTTTTCTCATTAAAAGTCCACTGCCAATTTCATCAAACATAGGATCAAATTCCTTAGAATCCACATCAAAGAAAAGGTTACCCTCTTCATCAAAACGTAGAATTAGTATTCCCCCAACATCATTTACGTAAAGGACGCACATTATCTTAAGTTCGTCCTGAACTGACTTAGGCAAACTAGAAAAGTCTGGATTCATATAATAAGATTCTAAATATGAATTAGCAACAGCTAAAACTGTACCCTCGCCCATATCCTCATTAAAAATCTTGTTTTCCATTTAAATATATCCATCCATTCCTCTAATAGAAATTTCTCCGGCTCTAAACTTCTCAACTCCGTCTTTAGTTTCAACAAGTAACTCGCCTTCTTCATCAACGCCCAGTGATACACCAGTAGTTTCATTTGGTCCGCTAATTACTCTTACTTGTTTATGTCTTGTAATCAACATATCATTAAACCAAGGCATCATAAATGAAAGATTTCCAACTTCTAAGAATTGTTTATATAAAATATTAAATTCTTTTAATACGGCTACGATTAACTCTGCTCTATCAATCTTAAGTTCAGTTTCCAAAAATACTGAAGACGCTTTATTTGCAATTTCTTCATCAAACTTGTCCTGAAGTACATTAATTCCAACGCCAATTACAATAAAATTAATATAATCAGTTTCAAGAATCATCTCTGTCAATATTCCTGCTAACTTCTTACCATGAATTATAATGTCGTTTGGCCATTTAATATAAACATTGGCACCTGTTAATTCATTTAAAGCTTTATTAACTGCTGCCCCCATAATTAATGTAATCATAGGCGCTTTATTTGGATTCATCTCTGGTCTAAGAAGGATACTCATATAAACATTACCGGTACTCTCCGAGCTCCAGTCTCTGCCTCTTCTGCCTCTTCCCTCTGTCTGTCTTTCAGAAATAACAACAAGACCGTCTTTTCCACCATTTTCAGCCTGTCGTTTAATTTCCAAATTGGTTGAATCTATATCTCCAAAAAACTTAATTTCATAATCTAATCCTTCTGTAACTAAGCGTTCTGTGATTTCATCAACTTTCAAAGAATTTGGAGAGCCAACTAACTTATAGCCTTTATTTGTAATTGAGTCTATAACATAGCCTTCTCTACGAAGCTTATTTATTTTTTTCCAGATTGCAGTACGAGAACAATTGAACTTTTCGCACATACTCTGACCTGAGATGTAACCTCTAGACATTTGTAATAATTTTAAAATATTGTCTTTATTTAAGCTTTCCAAAATAATCCCTCACCTAGTGTAGCAACCATTACAGCTTTTATTGTATGCATACGATTTTCAGCTTCATTAAAAATAATATTACTATTTTTTTCAAATACTTCTTCTGTTATCTCGTTACCTTTAACTGCAGGAAGGCAATGCATAACTACAGTGCTATCCTTTCCAGTTTTCTTTAATATCTCACTATTTATTTGATATGGTGCAAGAAGACTCATTCTATCTTTTGCTTTTTCTTCTTCTCCCATAGAAACCCAAACATCTGTATACAATACATCTGCATCTTTTACTTCATCAATATTATCTGTTACTGTAACTGTGCTCTCATTCTCCAAAGCATAAGCTTTACATTCTTCAACTAATTTCTCATCTGGGAATAACTCTTTAGGTGCAACTATTGCAAAGTCTACACCCATTTTAGCCATTCCTATCATAAGACTATTAGCCATATTGTTTCTACCATCACCAAGATAGACAAATTTAATACCCTCAAGTCTTCCAAAATTCTCCTCGATTGTAAGCAAATCTGCCAAAACCTGAGTAGGATGGTAATCATCTGTAAGTCCATTCCATACAGGAACCTTACTATATTTAGCTAATTTCTCTACATCACTTTGTTTAAAGCCACGGAACTCAATTCCATCAAACATTCTGCCAAGTACTCTTGCAGTATCCTCAACACTTTCCTTATGACCTAGTTGTATTTCGTTACCTGCTAAATATGTTGGATATCCGCCCTCATCATTACAAGCGACAGTAAAGGCACATCTAGTTCTGGTAGAGGGTTTTTCAAATATTAATGCAATATTTTTACCTTTTAGGCTTTTTCCTCTTACACCTTGCTTTTTCTGTAACTTTACTTCTCCTGCTATATCTAACAAATATCTAATTTCTTCACTAGAATAATCTTTTAATGTTAAAAAACTTCTGCCTTTTAAATTCATAGTTCACCCCTTTAAACAAATAATGATATAGTTTAATCATTTTCTCTATTATAAAAACTATCTATACTAATTTTCTTCTTTTTTAGCAACCTCAGCAAGTGAAGATACTAATCCGGCAATTCCTTGTATATCAGAAGGAATAATAATCTTAGTTGCGTTTCCATCTGCTGCCTTAATAAATGCTTCTAGTTTTTTAAGTGTTAGAACTGCCTCTGTTGCATTTGCAGCATTTAAGAATTCAAGACCTTTAGCATCTGCTTCTTGTACCTTAAGAATAGCCTCTGCTTCACCTTCTGCTTCTCTAACTTTAGCTTCTTTAACAGCTTCAGCTGCAAGAATTGTAGCCTGCTTATCAGCTTCTGCCTTAAGAATAGCTTGCTCTTTTTTACCTTCTGCTACAAGAACTGTAGATTTCTTCTCACCTTCTGCACGAAGAATAGCCTCTCTTCTTTCACGTTCAGCCTTCATCTGTTTCTCCATAGCTTCACGAATTGGTTGAGGTGGAATAATATTTTTAAGTTCTACACGAGTAACTTTAATTCCCCATGCATCAGTAGCTTCATCTAATGTAGCTCTCATCTTAGTGTTAATTACTTCACGAGATGTAAGTGATTGGTCAAGTTCCAAATCACCAATAATATTTCTAAGTGTTGTTGCTGTTAAATTTTCAATAGCAGCAATTGGATTTTTAACTCCATAAGCATAAAGCTTAGGATCTGTAATTTGATAGAATACAACAGTATCAATCTGCATAGTAACGTTATCTTTAGTGATAACCGGTTGTGGTGGAAAATCTATAACTTGTTCCTTCATATCCACTTTTCTAGCCACCTTATCAATAAAAGGTACTTTAAAATGTAAACCGGTTTCCCATGTAGCTTGATATGCTCCAAGTCTTTCTAAAACAAAAGCTTGAGCCTGTCTAACAACCTTGATACAACTAATAGCAAATGCTATAACTAAAATAATTAATGCAATAAATAAAAGTCCCATTTCATCCCTCTTTTCTTTTTAATTAGCCTTATTAATATTAAAATAAAATCTATACAAATATACATCCATATAAATTTTAATTTTTACTCTTTTATTTTTACAACCATTGCCTTAACACCTTGAACAGCTTCAACTTGAACCTTTGTGCCTATTTCTATAATATCACCTGCAATCATTGAGCGGGCTGTCCAAACAGTACCATCAACTTTTATCTTTCCTGTACCTTCAATATCATCTACTTTTTCAATAACAACGCCTATTTTACCAGCCATTGCATCAACATTAGTTTTGAAATGATTTTTCTTCATCTTTTTCACAACTAATGGTCTAGTTAATATTAAAAGGACTGTTGATACTAAAAGAAATAAAATCAACTGCCAAAGGAAATCAGCACCAAAAAGGCTTGCAACAAAAGCAACCATACCACCACCTGCAAACCAAATTGTAGTAAGTCCCATGGTCATAGCTTCTATTAATAGAAGCACAACTACAACAATCAACCATATAAATGCTTGAGAATGCATATATTGCCCCCTTATTTCTTCCTCATTCTTTGTCTACTAGCTTCAAATAAAAGAATACTCGTTGAAATAGCAGCATTTAAAGACTCTATCTTCCCTTCCATTGGAATAATAATCTTTTTATTTGAAACTTCTTTTACTTTTTCATTGATACCATTTGCTTCATTTCCTACAACAAATCCTGTTGGATTTTTGTAATCAAAATCTAAATAAGTACCTGTAGCACTAAGATCACTTGCAAATACATCAATCCCTAATTCTCGTAATTTTAAAATACAAGAAACTAAATCTTCTGTCTTAACAAATGGTACTCTAAATATTGAACCCATAGTTGATCTTACAACTTTTGGATTATATATATCTACTGTATCTTCACTCATAATAACAAGGTCAGCTCCAGCTGCTTCACTAGTTCGCATAATAGTTCCCAGATTTCCCGGATCTCTTATAGCATCTAATATAACAAGTAATGGAGTTTTCTTTTTCTCTAAAATATCTTTTATATTATAAGATAGTTGTTTTACTACCAAGAGAATACCTTGAGGAGATTTTGTATCAGATACATGTTCAAAAACTTTATCACTTAATATAATAACATTATGTTTTTCATGGATTTTATCTAAATAGTTCTTTTCACTATTATAAAATGTTTCTGATACAAAAATCTCCTTGATTAATTCTTCCGGTACTTCAACAGAAATACGTGTACCTTCTACAACAAAAACACCTTTCTCATCTCTATACTTCTTTTTTTTAATGAGATTTATAAGATTTTTAATTGTTGTATTAGAAGTACTTGTTATCATTCGCCTGACCTACTATTATATTTTTCACCTTAATATAGTTTAAATTAACCTAAATCTTTAAAAACTATATACGGAATCTGTAACCAACACCCCAGATTGTTTCAATATATTGAGGTTTAGCTGTATCTGGTTCAATTTTTTCTCTAATCTTTTTAATATGAACTGTAACTGTTGCAATATCTCCAACGCTTTCCAAGTCCCAAATCTCTCTGAAAAGTTCTTCTTTTGTGTATACATGATTTGGATGACTTGCTAAAAATTTAAGAAGTTCAAATTCTTTAGTTGTAAGATTTTTCTCATCACCATTTACCCAAACACGTCTAGCAGTACTATCAATACGAAGTCCTCTGATTTCAATAAGACGATTATCTTCTTGAACAGCACCAGTTAATCTTTCAAAACGTCCAAGATGAGCTTTAACTCTAGCTACTAATTCACTAGGGCTAAAAGGTTTAGTAATATAGTCATCTGCTCCAAGACCAAGACCTCTGATTTTATCAATATCATCTTTTTTAGCTGTTACCATCATAATAGGTGTATTTTTATAGTCTCTGATTTCTCTAACTACTTCAAATCCATCTTTTTTAGGTAACATAAGGTCTACGATAAATAAATCGTATTTGCGAGCTAATGCTTCCTCAACACCTGTTTCACCGTCTTCTTTAATGGTTACATCAAATCCAGAAAGCTCAAGATAGTCCTTCTCAAGATCGGCAATACTTACTTCATCTTCAATAATTAAAATTTTCTTCATTAGTTAACCTCCATATATTTTTTTACTGTATGGTATATTGTTGTTCCTTTACCTAGGGTACTGGTAGCCCATATTTTACCGCCATGTTCATCTATTATTTTCTTTACTATTGAAAGTCCAATTCCGCTTCCACCTTTATTAGTAGTTCTAGCAGAATCGACTCGGTAAAACCTATCGAAAATATGTGGTAAGTCTTCCTTGCTTATTCCATCTCCATTATCTTCAAATTCCATCTGTATGAAGTCTCCCACATCTTTAACCCTCATGGTGATTTTCCCATCAGGTCTATGTATATGATTAACGGCATTGGATAAAATATTATATCCAACTCGTTTTGTCTTAAAATAATCTACCCAAACTTTAGTATCTAAATCAGCTGTGTTATAAAATTCAAACTTAATCCCTTTCGTGTCCATATCTAATCTTATTTCTTCTATATCATCTAAAGAAATCCAATCTCTTACAGTCATAACTGTAAAATCAAAAGGCATTGTCTTAGTATCAAGTCTTGAATAGAATGTTAATTCATCTAGCAAATCATCTAAACCAGCAGCTTTATTATAAATAATTTCAATATATTTATTCATCTTTTCCGGAGTATTTGCAACTCCATCAATAATACCTTCAGCATAACCTTTTATAGAGGTTACGGGGGTTCGAAGGTCGTGAGAAATATTTTGAATTAATTCTCTATACTCAAGCTCGTCTTCAATTCTCTGTTCTGCGTTTTCTTTCAAATGATTACGCATAGTATCTACATTTCGACTTAAATCGCCTATTTCATCTTTTGAATTCAAAGGCAATTCGAAATTCAAGTCTCCATCTTTAATAGAATCTGCTGCTTTACTAAGAATATTTAATGGCTTCATTAAAGTACTATAAATCCAAAAAACTAAACCGGAAATCATAATTATTACAATTATTACACCAAAGGCAATTATATCCATGGTGAATTGTTTCATCTCCGTCTGCATCAGTGATGTCTTCATAACGACATATGCAGTACCATTTGATCCATCATTCCACTTGAATGCTACGAACTTAAGTAAAATCTCATAGTCTCCTCCAATATAAATACCATTATCTTTAAAGTCTTTAATTTGACCATAATTTGGAAGAATCTTAACTATATTTTCTTTCTTTTTTTCGCCAACACCGTGTAATGTACCCACAAAAATGGGTCCATTCTCGTCTGTAACTACCAAGAATGAATCACTTGTATTTAGTTCTTTGTCAAACTTATTTAACCATTCTTTATCTTTTAGTTTATCTGGTTCTTCCTTACTAACAGAGACTAACTCATCATATGATTTATCTATGATATATCCTAATAATTCTATTGAATTAGTACTATTCACACTTGTAACATCAATCTGTTCAATGTGCTCATGATCTCTATTTCCAAAGAAGTGCAAATAAACTGCAACAAAAACTGATGGAACAATAACAGCTACAGCTAACGCTATAATCAGTTTATTTCTTATTTTCATAGAGTTTATTCCCTTTTTGAAAATCAATGTGCATATTTCTTAAGTTCTGATACCTTATCCAATTTCTCCCAAGGTAAATCTAAATCAGTTCTTCCGAAATGTCCATAACTGGCTGTCTGTTTGTATATTGGTCTTCTAAGGTCTAACATTTTTAGTATACCTGATGGTCTAAGGTCAAATTCTTTTCTGACCATGTCTACTAATGCTTCATCAGATATAACTCCTGTTCCAAAGGTATCTATCATTATAGATGTTGGATGTGCCACTCCTATTGCATAAGAGACTTGTATCTCACACTTTGAAGCGAGGCCTGCTGCAACTATATTCTTAGCTACATATCTTGCTGCATATGCTGCTGACCTATCAACTTTAGTTGGATCCTTTCCTGAAAAAGCTCCTCCACCATGATGAGCCATGCCACCATAGGTATCTACAATTATCTTTCTTCCTGTAAGTCCACTATCTCCATGGGGTCCACCAATTACAAATCTTCCAGTAGGATTAATGAAATATCTTGTTTTTTCATCTACCATATCAGAAGGAATTACTGCTTCAAAAACATGTTTCTTTATGTCTTCATGTATCTGTTCAAGAGTTGCATCTGGATCATGTTGAGTAGATAAAACTACTGTGTCTACTCGACTTGGTCTACCCTCTTCGTCATACTCAACTGTAACCTGAGTTTTTCCATCAGGTCTAAGGTATGGAATTATACCTTCTTTTCTAACAAAAGCAAGTCTTTTAGAAAGCTTATGTGCTAATGAAATAGGATATGGCATATATTCAGGAGTTTCATCACTGGCATATCCAAACATCATACCCTGATCTCCGGCACCAATATCTGAATTATCAGGCTCCTCATCTGTTCTTACTTCTAAAGCCTTATCAACTCCCATAGCTATATCTGGGCTTTGCTCATCTATAGCAACTATAACTCCACAAGTATCAGCATCAAAGCCATACTTTCCTCTTGTATAACCAATATCTCTAACTGTATCTCTTACAACTTTTTGGATATCAACATATGCTGACGTTGTAATCTCACCCATTACCATAACAATTCCTGTGGTGGTGCATGTTTCACATGCTACACGACTCATTGGATCTTGTCTAAGTAATTCATCTAATATTGCATCTGAAATCTGATCACATAATTTATCAGGATGACCCTCAGTAACCGACTCTGATGAAAACAACCTTCTTTCCATCTTTTCTCCATTCTCTTTTTCAATATAGTTAACTTTTAGCATTTATACAATTTATGCTTCATTGGTTAACAATTTTATTATACTATGATTATCAAAAAAAGCAACCAATAATACCTAGAAATTGTCTAAAAAAGTACAATTTTTTTATGATTTTTCAATAAACTCAGAATATATTTTCTATTAGGGTTTTATTAATTTTGCACTGTATATACAGTGGTTTTTATCTAAAAAAATTAAAACTTTACTTCGAAAATTATTCAGCAATGTCAAGTATTAAGGAAAAATTAAAAATAATTTTCATTTTTCTTAAAAAAAGCAATGAACAAACCATTTTGCCCATCGCTTTTACTTTTATGCGTTTCTTAATTTGAACTTTTGAATGTCCCTTTCGCTATCAACTTCTTTAATAATAGCTCCGAGACCTCTAAGTTTTTCATCAAATCTTTCGTATCCACGTTTAATATATTCTATATCTTCTACAATTGTATAACCTGAAGTACCTATGGCAATACAACAAAGGGCAGCACCTGCTCTAAGGTCATGGGCATTAATAGTAGCCGGAGATAATTTTTCAACTCCTTCAATAGTTGCTACCTGACCTTCAACACTTACTGTAGCACCCATTCGCTTTAATTCATCTAAATATTTAAATCTATTTTCAAAAACACTTTCCTTAATCTGGCTTACACCTTTACATACTGCTAAAACACAACCAATCTGTGGTTGCATATCAGTAGGAAAACCTGGATATGGCAAAGTCTTTACATGAGTACTTGTAAGTTCCTTACCTTCTTTAACATATACTCTAACTGAATCATCAAAAACATCTACAGAACAGCCAATATCTACTAATTTGGAGATTGTAGCTTCAAGATGCTTAGTAATAACGTTAGTAACTGTAATATCACCTTTAGTAGCAGCTGCAGCAAACATATATGTACCAGCTTCAATCTGATCTGGAATTACTGAATATTCACACCCATGTAATCTTTTAACTCCGGTTATTCTAATATTATCTGTTCCGGCACCTCTAATTTTAGCACCCATACTATTTAAGAAGTTAGCCACATCAACAACATGTGGTTCTTTGGCAACATTTTCAAGAACAGAAACTCCATCTGTTAAAGCAGCTGTCATCATTACATTAATAGTAGCCCCTACACTTACTGTATCAAAATATACACGACCACCTTCCAATGCTCTTGCATCTCCAATAACATCTCCGCCTTTAATCTCAGTATCTATGCCTAAAGCATTAAAGCCTTTTAAATGTAAATCTATAGGACGACTTCCAATATTGCAACCTCCCGGAAGAGGCACTTCTGCTTTTTTAACTTTTCCTAAAAGAGCTCCTAGCAAATAATAAGATGCTCTTATCTTTCTCATATATTCATATTCAACTTTAGAAGAATTAATGGATTTACCACTAATTCTGACTGTATGTCTATCAACCCTTTGAACTCTTGCACCTATTGAAGCAATAGCATCAAGAAGTACATTAACATCATTAACATCTGGAATATTATTTAAAAGAACTGTTTCATCTGTCATAATAGCAGCTGTAATAATAGGCAAGGCAGCATTTTTAGCTCCACCTATCTCAACTTCTCCAGACAATCTGGTTCCACCTTTAATAATATATTGTTTCATAAACTCTGACACCTCTAGTAAGAATATTTTTGTATCCTTTTAAAAAATCTCTAGATATTATATCAAAAAAATCTCAGTTGTAAACCCCTTACACATTAATACCATACTCTTTGAATATATATTATCAATATAAATGATGTTTTGTATTAATTTTTCTTACTATTTTTAAGATATTCATAGCACATTTTAACAAGTTTATCTGTTGTTTGATCTGGATTAAGTCCTTCTTCTGAAACTGTTAAATCTGCATATTTTTCAAATAAAAGAACACGCTCATCATATAAATTTTTAAGAGTTTGCCCCTCTTTCATAACAACACCACGTGCTACCGCATCTTCTAAACGTTTTTCTATTTCTTCGTAAGATGCTTTTAAATACACTACAGCACCTATTTCTTTAAAGTGTTTCATGGCATTTTCGCAATATACAATGCTACCTCCGGGAGAAATTACACAATTTTCCACATCTACAGCTGCATTTATTTTATCTTCAATATCGCAGAAGCCTTCATTACCTTCTTCTTCAATTATCTCTTTTAATAGTTTTCCACATTCTTTTTGAATGATAAGGTCTGTATCAATAAAATCATATCCTATTTCTTTGGCTAGAAGTACTCCTAAAGTGCTTTTTCCAACTGCTGGCATGCCTATTAATGTAAAATTTCCCATGTGTTTTTCCTCCTTTAGATACTGGATAACATTTAATTTATCGGAAGTAAAAATATGTTCCTTTGAAAAAGGTATATATTTTTACGACGAACTTAGCGAAAAATCTTTGATTTTGAGCTTATAAATTAATTTTGCTTTAGCAAAATTGATAGAACATTTATGTTCTATCGTGAGAAGCTTGCTTCTCATAATTTTAAAATAAAAAAGGGATAAAGGCAATGATATTTTATAATGAGTTGAGGGGAACATAAGAAAACATATCTGCTTCTTAGTAGACTTTCAGCTCGAATTCGCTTCGCTACTTCTCGCTGTATCTACTTTTTATTGGAGATCATAAGAAAACATATCTGTTTGAAGTAGACTTTCAGCTCGAATTCGCTTACGCTTCTTCTCGCTGTATCTACTTTTTATTAGAGATCATAAGAAAACATATCTGCTTCTAAAAGCATCTTCGATGCTTTCAATGAAATTATAAAAAGCCACTTTCAGATACAGGCATCTGAAAGTGGCTTTTGAAATTTCATTAGCAGATATGTTTTCTTATGCAAAGACTTTCATGTTTAAAACAGCAGCTAGTACGATAAAAAGTATTGCCATTATTCTTGTCCAGCGTACGAGAGCACCTTCCATTGAACGTCCTTTATTGTGACCCCAGTAGCTATCAGCCATTCCGCTGATGCTTCCAAGTCCTTGTTCTTTTCCTTCTTGCATAAGAACTACAATTGATAATCCTATACAATCTATAGCAAATATAACCATTAATATTATTTTCAATATATGCATAATATTCCTCCAAATATACAAACAAACAATTATCTTTTCTAAACCACAAAACTATAGCACAAGAATATTAATTATGCAAGAGAATTTATATAATTAACTGTTTTTTCGAATTTTAAAATCTCTATAAAAAGTTAATTAAGTCCATTCTTTACAAAAACTATTCTTTTACTCTTAAATAAAAGACTATGCCCTTTAATGATTTAACAAGCGCAAATTTAATGTACTAATCAATATTCAAGAAGGTATTAACTTTTTAATTATTATTCTTATAATAATTAATCAAGCAACCATCTTCGATGATTTGTCTTTCTGTATCAGATAAATTACCAAGGGTAAATGAAACCTTCTGCATATCTTTTGAATTAATTTTTACAACATAACCCTTTATTTCAGAAGCTTTGTTTTTAACTTCTTCATATATATTAGGTAAGAAAATATAATCATCTTTTCCAAAACTTAAGGCTTCATGATTTTCATTTGTTAGAAGCGGCAACATTCCCCAATTTATAAGGTTTGAGCGATAACGTTTAGTGGCATATTCATTTGCAATATTGGCAAATCCTCCAAGTACTTTCTGGCAAGATGCTGCTTGCTCACGAGCAGAACCGTCTCCAGGCTTTCTTGCAAATATTGTACTTCCTATACTAAGGGTGTCTATGTCTATTTTACCAACTTCTTCTTGAAGTCTTTCCAAAACTAATGCAATTCTATCTTCTTCATTCATATTCTCGAAATCAGTATTTAAGTCTTTGAAAAGTATACCTTGTTCTCTTTTTTCTTCTACTTCATGAACTTCTTTTGCTTTACCTACATAACTAGGGTCTTTTCTTGATAAGGTAAATTCAGCAAGTCCAAGAGGGTTAGAACGATAAGAACTTGTTTCACCTGATGGAATAAGCTCATCTGTAGTTGTAACTGGATCATGTATTTCACTTACAACCTTAAGAAGCATATTTTTAGTTAATCCAATCATTGCCGGCCAGTCTTTAATATTTGGACCAAATTGAAGTTCTTCATCCTTATTTGCAATTCCTTTACTATCAAAAACTCGATTTGCATAAATATTACTATCAAAATGGTAAGTAGGAGTAGTAAATTCCACATCTAAACCTGCTGCAGATGTAAGGAAACCTTTATTGGCAGCTGTTGCCGCAATACTTCTGGCATCCATAAGAGCTACTGATGCGATTTGACCATTCTGCAATTTTGACCCTTCACGATTAGGGAAGTTTCTTGTGCTGTGTCTAATTGAAAATGAATTATTTGCCGGGGTATCTCCTGCCCCAAAGCAAGGTCCACAAAAGGCTGTTTTCAAAATACTTCCTGTTTCCAAAAGACTTGCAGCAACACCATCTTTTAGAAGTTCCATATATATTGGTGTACTTGCCGGATAAATTGAAAGTGAAAATTCATCAAAGCCAATATATTTGCCTTTTAAGATGTCATTGGCAGCTACTATATTTTCAAAACCACCACCGGCGCAACCGGCAATTATACCTTGATCTGTATATAACTTTCCGTCTACAATTTTATCCATCAGACTATAATGTACATTTTCCCCAAGGCTAACTTTCGCCTTTTCTTCAACTGAATGAAGAATGTCTTTAAGATTAGAATTTACTTCATCTATTGTATACACATTTGAAGGATGAAATGGCATTGCAATCATAGGTTTAATCTTTGATAAATCCACCTCAATCATGCCATCATAATATGCAACTTCCCCCGGATGCATCTCTTTAAAATCTACTGACCTTTTATGTATATCGTAAAACTTCTTAATTTCTTCATCTGTTTCCCAAATTGAAGAAAGACAAGTGGTTTCAGTAGTCATTACATCAATTCCAATACGGAAATCAACACTTAATTTTTCAATTCCCGGGCCAACAAATTCCATTACTTTATTATTTACATATCCATTTGCAAATACAGCACCAATTATAGCTAGTGCCACGTCTTGAGGTCCAACTCCAAAAGGCACCTCACCTTTTAAATAAACTCCAACTACTGAAGGATAGGCAATATCATATGTTTTATTAAGAAGTTGTTTTACAAGTTCAGGTCCACCTTCGCCCATAGCCATGGTTCCTAAAGCTCCGTAACGAGTATGACTATCAGAACCAAGTATCATGCCCCCACCTGTTGCAAGAACTTCTCTTGCAAATTGGTGAATTACTGCTTGATGAGGTGGAACATAAATTCCACCATATTTCTTAGCTGCAGATAATCCAAACATGTGGTCATCTTCGTTAATAGTACCGCCAACGGCACAAAGAGAATTGTGGCAATTTGTAAGGACATAAGGAATAGGAAATTTCTCTAAGCCTGAAGCTCTGGCTGTTTGAATAATTCCAACATAAGTAATATCGTGAGAAGTAAGCTTATCAAATTTGATTTTTAAATTATTCATGTCATCTGAAGTATTATGGCTTTCAAGAATACTGTATGCCATAGTACCCTTCTTACCATTTTCCTCATCAGGACTTAAATTATATTTATTCTTTACTTCCGACAAATCAGTAACTATATCTTTTCCATTTATTAAAAAAGCTCCGCCCTTATATAAATTAACCATATTTCGTTCTTCTCCCTATGCACACGATTTAAAATATTTTTTTATTCAATAAATAAAATGTACTTTTTGCAACTATATAAATATTTTTTTTAATATATAATACTTTATCTTCTGCTACTATAACGGCAAATTATCAAATATTTTTCTTAATTCTTTGTTCATCTTACACTTTTTTTACATAACACTTTTATACAAAATCTACTTTAGGCTCTAGCAACTCCAGTTTTTCTTGCAGCCTCTGCAACTGCATTTGCAACTTTATCTGCAACTGTTTTATCTAAAGCACTTGGAATAATATATTCCGGTGTAAGCTTATCTTCTGCAACACAAGAAGCAATTGCAAGAGCTGCGGCTTTTTTCATTTCATCGTTAATATCTCTGGCACGTACTGAAAGTGCACCCTTGAAAATACCTGGAAATGCAAGTACATTATTAATCTGATTAGGGAAATCTGAACGACCTGTTCCCATAACTGCAACACCTGCTGCTTTAGCTAAATCTGGCATAATTTCTGGTGTAGGATTTGCCATTGCAAATACGATAGCATCTTTATTCATAGTTGCAACCATTTCTTCTGTAAGAACTCCAGCTTTTGAAACTCCAACAAATACATCAGTTCCTTCAACTGCTTCTTTTAATCCACCTTTTTTATTTTCCAAATTAGTTATCTCTACTAATTCAACTTTTTGATTTGCAATACCTTCTCTTCCTTTATAAAGAATTCCCCTGCTATCACATGCAATTATATCCTTTACTCCTGCAGTTCTAAGCATTTTAATAATTGCTGTTCCTGCTGCACCAGGTCCATTTAAACAAACTTTAATATCTTCTATTTTTTTACCAACAATTTTTAAAGCATTAAATAGGGCAGCTGTAACTACAATAGCTGTACCATGTTGATCATCATGGAAAACTGGAATATCAAGTTCTTTTTCAAGCTCTTGCTCTACTTCAAAACATACCGGAGAAGCAATATCTTCTAAATTAATGCCTCCAAAAGTTGGAGCAATTGCACGAACTGCATTTTTAATTTCATCTTTAGTTCTGGCATTTATGCAAATAGGAAAAGCATCTACATCACCAAAAGTTTTAAATAATACGGATTTTCCTTCCATTACAGGCATTCCTGCTTCCGGTCCAATATCTCCTAATCCTAAAACTGCTGTTCCATTACTAACAACTGCTACAAGATTTCCCTTTGCAGTATATTTGTATACGTCTTCTGGATTTTCGTGAATCTTTCTACAAGGTTCTGCTACTCCCGGAGTATAGGCAATACTTAAATCATCCTTATTATTAAGTTCTACCTTACTAGTTACCTGAATCTTTCCCTTGTGTTCCTCATGCATCTTTAAAGCTTCTTCATTGTAATTCAATTTCAAATCCTCCGTTTTTATAATCTATTTTATTTTTATTATTAACTAGTATACATACTTTCCAAGTAATAAAAAATACAAATATACATTTATACAAAACTATACTTAAATATATTGAAAAAAATTTTATAAAAAACTATCATTTAAATTAATTTTTCCTGCTAATACTTATCAATTGTTCTGTGAAATACTTTAATTATTATATACTTTATTCCTATAAAATACCTCGAATTTCAGATATGTTCTTTATTCCTTCATCTAAGCAGAATTTCTCCATACCTTCAATAATATCCATACTTATATCCGGTTTCATAAATGTACCGGTTCCCACTTGTATACATGTAGCTCCTGCCATAATAAATTCTATGGCATCCTGCCAAGAAGTAATTCCTCCCAAGCCCATAACTGGAATATCTATAGCATTTGCTACCTGATGAACCATGCGAAGAGCAATAGGCTTAATAGCCGGTCCGGATAAACCTGCGTTAACATTTGCAAATACAGGTTTTCTATTTTTAATATCAATTGCCATTCCAAGAAAAGTATTAACTAATGAAACAGCATCTGCTCCTTCTTCCTGACACATACTTGCTAATTCTACTATGTCCTTAGCATTAGGGGAAAGTTTAATCATTAATTTTCCATTATATCTTTTTCGAATTTCTTTAACAATTCCTCTGGCACACCCTGTTTCAATACCAAAATTCATACCACCAGATTTAACATTTGGACAAGAAATATTAAGTTCCAGAATATCTATATCTTCTTTATTTAATATTTCAACGGCTTCAACATAATCCTCTATAGAATGACCACCTAGATTAACAATATTTATTAAATCAAGGCTTCTCATACGTGGCAAATCTTCTTTTATGTAGTGGGCTATTCCCGGATTTTCTAACCCCACACTATTCATCATGCCACTAGGTGTTTCCCACACTCGAATACCTATATTGCCACTACGAGGATTAAGGGTTAAACCCTTTGAGCAAATGCCCCCTAGTTTTTCCAAATCAAAATATTCACTTAACTCTTTTCCAAATCCACAAGTTCCAGAAGCTAAGGCAACTGGATTTTTAAACTCTATACCTGCAAATGTGGTTCTTAATCTATCTGACATATCTACCTCTTTATTTTTATCTTTTACTCAATCTCAAAAACTTCATTTGCAAGAAAAACAGGTCCATCCTTGCAAGCCCTTTTATTACCTTTAGTTGTTTCACAAGTACATACAAGGCATGCACCAATTCCACAAGCCATTCTATTTTCCATTGAAACATAAAGCTTAGCTTTAGAATTTTGTTCTTTACATTTATTATATAAGGCTTTCATCATAGGGGTTGGACCACAAGAAAGAATATAATCATACTCTCTTGTATCTATATCATCAGTTATAAATCCACCAAGATTTACAATCACCTTATTTGCAATATCTTCATATCTTTCAATCAAAGCAGGTTCCTCACGAAAACCTAAGTAAATATCAATAGATGTTTCTAGGAATGTATTAGCTCTATCTGATAAATCTTTTTCAATGTCATTTTCCCCATTAAATCCTGAATTTTCACTTAATTGCTTAGCGGTGAAATAAAGTGGTGCAACTCCAACTCCACCACCAACAAGAGCAATTCTTCCGGATACACTTGGAAAACCATTTCCATGAGGTCTATCAATCTCAATATTATCGTGAGCTTTTAATTCAGAAAAAATCTTAGTTCCCTCGCCAACAACCTGATAAAGAAAACTAACACTGTCACTATCCACATCAAAAACACTAATAGGACGTGATAAAAGTGGATAATTCTTACCGGAACGAAGCATAAAAAATTGCCCCATCCTAACATCCTCACTTTTAATATCTCCTAGAGCCACCCTCATAAGGAAAAAATCCTTGGAAACTCTATAATTTTCTATAATCTTTGCCATAACCACTCCTAATTATCTCTATAAACAATCTTTCCACCTACAATAGTATACTTCACTTTCCCCTTTAATTCCATTCCAATAAATGGCGAATTTTTCGACTTTGAAGCGAAATTTTCCGTCACAATCCACTTTTCATTTGGATTAAAAATTGTAATATCTGCACCACTACCCACACTTAAAGTACCAGATTGCAATTTATATAGTCTTGCAGGATTAACAGTCATCTTTTCTAACAGCTGGCTTAAACTTAAATATCCCTTATCAACTAAAGATGTAATACCTAAAGCTAAAGATGTCTCAAGTCCAATCATACCACTTGGACTTTTAATAAAATCATCTGTCTTTTCATAATCTGCATGAGGTGCATGGTCAGTAACAATCAAATCAATAGTTTCGTCTTGAAGTCCCTTTATAATTGCCTCTCTATCTTCCGCCGTCCTAATAGGTGGATTAACCTTAGCTAAAGTACCCTTTTCTAAAAGTATCTCTTCTGTTAATGTAAAATGCTGAGGAGTAGCCTCCCCGTGAAGATTACTTTGAAATGTATCTAGGTATTTATCTTCCCCTACATCCTTAGTTAGACCTTCCTTTATGAAATTCTCTTTTTCCAATAATCTTGCAGTTCTAAGTAATTCTACAGAACCTTTGCTGCTAAGATGTTGCAAATTTATTTTTGCGCCAGTTTCAAGTGCTAATTTTAAATCTCTTTCTACCAAAACCTCTTCAGCCTTACTACTAGCGCCACCTACACCAAGTTTTTCAGAAATTTTACCCTTATTAACTCCAAAACTATCTACAAATCTAGGATCTTCCTCATGAAAACTAAGAGGAACTTCTAATTCTTTAGCAATTTTCATTGCCTCTCTTACAACAGCTGCATCTTCAAGTGGTATTCCATCATCTGTAAAACCTACTACTCCATTTGCAAATAATTCCTTCATGTCAACTAGAACTTTTCCCTTGAAATCTTTTGTGATTGCAGCAGAAAATAATAAATTAATAGGCAATTTATAGGATTTTTCTTTTAAATAATTTAAAGTATCCAAATTATCTACCTTAGGTTTTGTATTTGCCATACATATAACCGTGGTAAAACCGCCTTTTGCTGCCGCATTACTACCTGTTTCTAAATCTTCTTTATATGTAAATCCCGGATCCCTAAAATGTACATGACAGTCAATTAATCCCGGTGAAACTATCATACCTGAGGCATCAATTATTTCATCTTGATTATCTATATTATTAATACCTTCCCCTTGAGATATTATTTTTTCTATTTTCCCATTTTTAATATAAAGATTTCCAATAAAATCTATATTATTTGCCGGATCTATTATTCTTCCGTTTTTAATTATCATCTTCACACCTCAAGTATCTTAGTTATATATTTTGCCATTGGAATTTATGCTTATTTTATCATATTTGCACCGCTATATAGAAGTTTATTCGATATAGTGGTGAAAATCAAGCTTCAAATATAACACAAGAGACTCCCCGACTTGTACAGCCAAGGAGCCTCTTTAAATGCGCCACCAGGGGTTCGAACCCTGGACACCCTGATTAAGAGTCAGGTGCTCTGCCAGCTGAGCTAGTAGCGCAAACCATTTTTATAACGCAAGTGATATTATACAACGTGCCTCATAATAAATCAAGCACAAATTATGGGTTTTACAATAA
>JAISGP010000091.1 GCA_031263035.1 Lachnospiraceae bacterium
AAAACGAAGGAAAACTCCTTATTAGATGAAATATTTTCAAAATTATACAATTACTATTGTTTAAATTTAAAGAAGCCTTTAAGAATTACTTCCTAAAGGCTTTTTGTCTACAGTCTGAATAGCCTCAGGCTATTTTTTTTATGCCAATTTCCCTTGCCAATGATCCTTTTGATATAGTACGAGATTTTACTTACAAAGCGATATAAATGTTTCATGATTGGAGTCTTGTATTAAAATTCAAGTAAAGCGGCATAAAAAAGATAAACAAATATAATAATTTGACAATTACTTATTGAATTACTAAATTATCTGTATTAATATAAAATAAATATAAATTATTTAAAATCAAACAGGAGGAAAACAATATGATACAAAGAAACAAAATCAAAATATTTATTTGCTTTATTTGCTTATTAGTGCTTTTATCTTGTGAGTTATATTCTGTAAATGCAACTTGTTCAAAAAGAGATTTAGAATATGATTATTCAAAAAATCTATCAAAAAGTCTCATAAAAAAATTAAATGGTAGTCTTGATGCGGAAGATTTAGATGTTGAGGCTGATATAGTTATTAAACCGGTCGCAGTGAACAAAAAATTTAAAACGACAAATAACATGTCTTCAATAGGAACTGTTTCTTACGATGAAGGTATTAATTTGGATAACAAAAAATATTTATTGTATCCAACATTTAATGATCCACAAAAAGCATTTCAAAACGTAAAGGTTTACTGTAAAAATGCATTAGACTATTTGCAAGAAAACTATAATCTAGATAGTTTGAATAATGATAATTATAGTGAATATTTTAATTGTACTTCATTGATAATTGTAGAAGGTAATATAAGGAGCGATGTATTACTAAAAGAAATAATGGATTTAGACGAGTTTTTAAATACTTATGAGAATACATTTCTAAATAATGAGATTATTTCAGAAGTTGAAAATTTAGATGGAACTTTTGATGATACAACTTTAGAAGACTCAGTCTCTGCAATCGAAAATATAAAACTTATGGCTCCATATAATACAGGTATAGCAGAGGGGTTAGACGAAACAAAAGAAGATATTTTAGAAGATGTTAGTGAGAAATATGACATAAGTATTTCTAATTTAGAAGATTTATGTGATAATGAGGATATATCAAACAATACACTAACAAATGTTACATATACATACAATTCTAATTTTAATGTAAGTAAGGGTGTTTCATACGCAAATAAGTATGCGGCAAGTCCAAATAAAAGTTATAGAGACTTTGGAAGGGGAGATTGTACGAATTTTGTATCACAAATTAAAAAGGCAGGAGGAGTAAAGGCATATTATAGGTATAAAACTACAGGCTCTAATGTTAGGGTAGATACACCGAATTCATGGTTTTATAGTAGCTATTATAATTATGGACAAATATGGACGGTAGCAGATAAGTTCGCAAAGTTTTTTGGGGTAAAGTCTACAACTACTTCTTTTCCAACTTTCTCAAAAAAAGTAAAAAAAGGTTCATTTATTGGATATAGTCAATATGGAGATGGAAAGTGGAATCATATTGCTTTTGTTACAGGCAAGTCCACTAATAAAAAAACTACTAGTGGAGTTACATATTATGATTTTAAAGTGGCTCAACATTCAGATGATTATAATCTTTGGGTAAGTAATTCAAACAATGGTTGGGAAAAACTAAGGCAAAAATATTCAAATCTTAAATTTGGAATAATATACTAATAAATTGGATAATAATAATCATTTTAAAATATCAAAAACATATACTGATATGCATAAGTAAAAAAATATCATAATATTGCGAGTTTTGCCAACTCGCCAACGACTACAGATTAAACAAGGAAAGGAGAAGATGGTGTGACTTTTTACATCGTTAGATGAAAACATGAAAAAAAATAAGAAAATTATACTTGTAATTTTATTAACCTTAATACTGGCTATTATTATATTAATTTTAAAAAATTATCCTGGCAATACATCAAAAGTAAAAATAAGTTATGATACTTCTGCTGAACAATTTTCATTAAGGGAGCAAAGAGGAGCAGCTAATGCCGTGTTAGCGTATTTTAATAAAGAATTTACGTGGTGTAGATTAAATAATTTAAAATATAATGAGGAATATACTGAGGAATATAATAAAAACAATAGCAAAGATAATAAAATAAAATATATTTATTTTACTGGTGAGTTTACACCAGGTTATTTAGCAGATGGTGTTGGAAATGTTGTCGCTCATGAAAAAACAGAGTATAGTTGGATTGTTGAAAAAAAGAATAATAGTTGGACTTTGACCAATTATGGTAATGGAATATAGAATTATAAAATACTGCGATGAGAAATGTACAATTAGTTTCCTATAAAGATGAAGATAAAAAAATAGCCTCAGGCTATTTTTTTTATGCAAATTTCCCTTGCAAATAATTAAGCAACTCTGCAATTTATGTACCACAGGTGAACAACACTTAATAAACTATTTCAAAAGTGAATTAAAATTGAATAAAATACTCTAGTTTTGTAAGATAACCTACAAAATATGAAAAAAAAATTAAAAGATTTCTGTTTACAAAATAACTATTTTAATGGAAAATATCAGAGTAAGTTTTAGTTCAAAAGGAAGCATTTCCTTTTTGAAAGAATATGAAGAAAGAGTTTTAAAGAAATTCAGGAGGAATAGTATGAAACAGAGAAAAAGTAATATTCAAAAGAAAATAGCAGTTCTTTTAGCACTTTTATTAATTGTATTTGCACTTGGAACAATTCTAATTCGTGGAACATGGTCATATTATAAGAAAAGTGTAAGTGGAGAATCTACAGCAACAGTTGCTAAATTTGATGCAGTTATTAATAATAATACTAAATCAGTTGCTCAGATGACTTCTAGCGATAAAATTACACTAAACATTTTTTCTACAATTCGGGATATGAATAATAATGGTTCAGAATCTGTTCCAAATTACGATGAAGATGATGTAAAAGCTGGACGTATTGCACCAGGTACAAAGGGTGAGTTTAATGTAAAAGTACAAAATACTGGAGATACAGCAATTAAAGCGAAAGCAACAATTTATATGGATAATTATGATATCCCATTAAAGTTTTCAACAGATGGTCAGGCGTGGATAAAATATAGATATGTATCATCGCCATCATCTTCTCCTTTTCAACCATTGGAATTTACTTTAGACAATATAGCGGTAGGTAATAATAAAACACAGACTGTATATTGGAAATGGGATTTTGACGCATTTGGACCGGACAATGAAGCGGACGTAGCCATCGGGACATCAGCAACAACTATTTCACCAAAAGTCACAGTTAATTTCGATATAACACAAATTGATTAAGTTCATTAAGATTAAATAATCTTTCAACTATTTAGATTGGGAAACAGGACTTAGATAACTAATAATTATCTAGGTTCATTCAGACAAAAAGCCAGGAGAAAAGATGAGTAGAATTTTAAATAAAAAATCTATAATAAGCGTGTTGTCCTCATTTGCTCTTATAATTTCATTTGCAATAACAAGTCAGGCTGCAAATCCAGAAACAGCTATTACAGCCAGTCCAAGTGGAAATAAAGTTTTTGGAAATGTCTTTGATGACGAACTGGAAACCCATTTATGGGATGAGGAAAGTCCTCTAAATTCATCCACAAGAATAAATCTTTTCGGAAATGAAGAGAATAATATACTAAAGCCTGGGTCTAATGGCATATATAAATTCACAGTAAGTGACACAAGCACAAAAAAGCTTTTCTACGAAATCACCTTTTCAAATGGTATGGAAGATACATTAAAAGAAATTCCAATACTTTATAGAATTTATACCAGTGATGATCTTGCAAATGAAGAGGCTGTTAGTGACGATTTTGCGAATGGAGAAACTGTTAGAGATGACACTGCAAATGGGAAATTTGTTAGCGAAGAACAATCTCCTTGGTATAATCTTGCAGATTTGGAAAGCCGTGAACCAATAAAAGGTGTTTTAAGTGACAATGGTTCAAGAGATTATTATATAGAGTGGAAATGGCCATGGAATACAATAGAAGATTTAAATAATCCTATAAATTATGAAACTGATACTGCCTTAGCTACAAGTGAAATTTTGAGTTCAGGGAAATTAACAATTCATGTTGCCATGGAAATGGAAGAAGATCCCATAATTCCTCAACAAAGTGCGAATAATAATACAAATGGAAATATTTCTAAAATTGGCAATGGAAAAACAGGTCGTACCACAACTTCTATATCAAAACTTGTAAAAACAGCATATTCTAATGGAAATAGATTTGTGAAAACGGGAGATAACGCTAATCTGATTTTACTTGTGATTATGTGTATAACATCTATTAGCCTTGTTATATACTCCTTTGTTTACTTTAAGCATAAAAATGATAGTAAAAAATAATAATCCACACTAGTTGTACTTATTATAAAAACTATAGGAGAATTCCTTATTTATAAGAACCATTTATATAGTATTTTACATTATAGATTAAAAAAATATTGTATTTTTCATATATGAAAATATTGAATTAGTCTAAAGTTTAAAGATTTTAAGGTTATTAAAAAAGTTCTGAGGTGATCTTTTGAAAAACAAGAGTATTTATAAAAAAATAAAACAAAATAAGTTTCAGAGCATTCTAATTTTTTTAATTATATTTGCAATGCTAATGATGTTTTCAGGATATGGCACATATTCAAAGTATGCTAAAACTGTATCAAGCACAGAAAGTGTCGTAACTGTTGCGAAATTTAATCCTTCAGATAAGATAAAGGATGGAACGGCTTCCAATTGGTCAAGTCCTAGCACCAGAACTGATGAAGCTTTTTTGACAAGTGGTGCAAATGAAAAGACCTATTATTTCACTATTACAAATAATAGTGAAGTAACTGTTGAAGCAAAAGTTGTCTTTGATGAAAATTATAAAAATGCTGTAATTACAAGTCCTACATCTAATCCCATTGTTTTATCAGCTGGGGGAAGTAGCGATTTGACTATTAAAGTTCATGTGCCTACATCTGCAAGTTCTTCATTTGCATCTAATACAGTAAAGTTTCATATAGAATATAAACAGGTGGATTAATATGATTAGTAAGAAAAAAATATTTAATATTTTAATAATCCTTGTAGTAGTGGTCTTACTTGGCATGGTGGCGACAGTTCCTTCTTTATCATTCTATTATAAAAAAGGTGACGACTATACCATGAAGGTGGTTGATCCAATAAAGAGATTTGTTTTTAGTGGCAAAACTTCAGAAGATGAAAATAAAAAAGCCAACACTCACACTATAACACTAACTCCAGGTTATTATTATGTGGCAGCTTGGGGTGGAGATGGCAGTGGGCAGTCAACTAGAGTACGTCATTATAGTGCATCTGGTTCAAACGGAAAGGCAGCGACTGTCAATAAAGGAAACGATGGTAAAGAACAGACAGGATGGTTACGTGTAACTACCCAAACTACATTTACCGTTGAAGTCGGTGGTTCGGGGTATTTCGATTTTACAGATGCAAATGATAAAGTAGGGACTGGTCATGGTGGATTTGGAGGACTTCTGGGAGCCGGTGGTAATGGTGGTACTGGAGGCATAAATAGAAATAATAGAAATGATGGCTCAAATGGTTCATCCGGTGGTGGAGGTGGTGGAGCCTCAGGAATTTACATTTCACCAAATACAGGTAGTACTTTATCAACATATTTAGTAGCCGGTGGCGGTGGTGGAGCAGGTGGACTTTCTGGTTCTAATAATGTAAATGATTATGATCTTTTAGCCACTACTTCATCAGGTAATACAACCACAGCTAAAGGTGCAAATGGCACAAATGGAAGTTATAATAGCTCTGGTTTTTCAGGGGCATTTGGATTTGGAGCTGGCGGTGGAGCAGGTGGCGGATATCAGCGAGGTGGAGCAGGAGGAAATGCTGGAAGTTCCAGTGAATATAAAGGAAGTCGCGGTGGATACGGTCAAAGTGGTACTACAGCAACTTTAAGTACTTCTCAATTAAATGGGAATACTATAGGTTTTTTATCTTCTGATCAGGTTAGAAGTTTAAGTCTAATAAAGCCTATAATAAATAGAATACCTCAAACTATTCCAACAGGAACAATAAAAGGTTTAGATGGTGAAGTAGTAATCTGCTTTGTAAGGTCGTTGTAAAAATAAAATACTCTTTATTTCATAGTCCTAAAAATCCCTAGCTGATTTTAATAACAGTTAGGGATTTTTAAAGTCTTTTTCTTTATTTTGACAAAATGAGCTGTTATCAAACAAATTTCACAAAAAGCGTTGAATATGGAATATTATATACAAAAGTGTGAAAAAATGTAGAAAATTAGACAAAAAAGAAAATAAAGTGTATTAAGTTGCTTATAATACAAACAATAAATATAATATACGCAATAAATCGATTTATAAAATACTATAAAATTATACGAGGAGAAGTTTTATGTTTAAATTTAAGAAATCGTTCTTATCATTGTGTTTAGCAACATCTCTAGTAGCTACAAGTTTTGTTTGTGTTCCGGTAAAGGCGGGATCAGTAACAGCTACATATAAAGGTGCTTTTAGCAAAGCTTGGCAAAGATATAAAACTGGGGATAGTGGTAGAGCATTGGTTACCTATGGATATAATACAGCATTTATTAATGAAGATTATGCTTGGGCAAAGCATAGTACCAAAACTCATTATTCTTCACTACGTAATGGGAAAGATATATTTACTGGCAGTAGAAAAGGTGCAGGAAAAACATCTAAAATTGAAGTAAGACATTGTGGTGCTTCAACTATGTATTATTATTGTCATTATTAGATTGTGAGGTTGTTTTGAGAAAAAGTAGATATATATCGTCTATATTATTAATCTTAATTGCTTTTATTTTTATAGGTGAATATTTCGTTTGGCATCTAAATAATTTTCAAGATTCTTATATTGATACAACATTCTATCCTACCAAGGAACATGGTAGGATAGAAATGTTAAGAGATGTATACAATAAAGCAACAAAATACAATGTTGATTTATTCGTTGTTAATACTAAGATAAAAAGTTTAATTGATGTTGATGATTATATATATTGCACACAAGGTGCAAAAAATAGATTAACCAAAGATAGTATTAGCACTGGAACCTTTACTAGTGTGGTTTTAGGTAAAATAAACGTTAAAATATTAGATTTTAGAAATATACCAGAAGATTTTACACCTGAGAAATTTTACCTAATTGGAAATTATGAAGATATGAAAAAATTAAAAGTTTCTTTGGTAGATACCTACGGTGGAAGGTTTCCTCATGAATTAGAGAGAAATATATCTGATAAAATGGTAATTGTAGGTATATGGATTGGGATTTTATCTCTTATGTTAATTATGACCTTATATGAAGTATCCATTCTAAAGAAGGAAATGGTTATACGATTAATTTCTGGTCAATCTACAGGTAAATATATATTACAAAATATAATTAGTGATTCATTATTTTATTTGCTATTATTTATTTTGTCAGCGACTATATTATCCAAATTTGCTAAGATTACTTATTTATTTGGAATGTCTGTTATAATTTACCTTTCTTTTATCATGTTGAACTCACTTATTTTTCTGACACTTTATAATTTTAATTTTAAGAAGGATATCAATACTTTGACAAGTGTAAAAAAGGTCATAAGTCTTAGTTATGGTTATAAAATAATAACAGTATCCTTAGTTCTTGTTTTATTGTCAGGAACTATTTTTGTTTTAAATGATGCTATTGATTTTGGTAAACAAAAATATATGTTTGAGAGATATAAAAATTCTAGTTATGTTAGCATACCAAATAAAAAAAATTTATTTGGCGAGTATAGTATTAAATTATTCAATAAAATGTATAATAAAAAAGAAAGTTTTACTTTTATTGCACTAGGAGATCCTGATGATGAAGGATATGAATATATTTATACAGACAAAACAGGTAAAAGTCTTATAGAAAATGAATCATATAATAGAAAAAGATTAGATTTAAATGAAAGAAAGGTATATTTATTTGTTCCGTTAAAGTATAGGTTTAATAAAAACTTTTTTATTAAAAACATAAGTTATTATTTGAATGGAATAGATAGAGATGAAATAAAAGTTTTATATTATAATCATGGGTTGTATCCTGCTGTAAATCCTTTTGGAGAAATAACAAGTGTGAATTTAAAAAATCCAATTATTATTTATAATAATATGGAATTTAAGTCTTATAAGAATTATTATAATGCATATTCTATTGTAGAAGGAAGCATGCTTAAAATTTCAGATAAAGAATTAAAATCTTTTGTAAAAGAGTATAAATTAGATGATGACATATACTATAAAACTAATGTATATGATAACTATATGAATCAGCTAAAAACAAAACAAAGAACTGGTCTAATAGGAACTGTTTTACTTGGAATTCTATTACTATTAAATTTTGTGGTAGATAAAAATCTAATTTCCAATGATTATACTGTAAATGCTGTTGAAAAAAACCTTAAAAAGATATTGGGATATAGTTTTATAAGAATTAATTATAAAAACTTTTTATCAACTATTGTTCCATCTTTATTAGGTATTGGAATTGGAATTATAATCATAAATTATTTTAAGCTAGATATTAGAAATTATATAATCATATCTGGATGCTTATTATGTATAATTGATTTATTAGTTATGATTTATTATGAAATAAAATTTGGGAGAATTAGTACTAATAAAATATTTAAAGGAGGCTTAATTTGATAGAGATAAAAGATTTAAATAAAGCCTTTGGTGATCATATTATTTTTGAAGATTTCTCATTAAAGATAGAGAACGGTGAATTCGTTGTATTTTCAGGAGAAAGTGGTTCAGGTAAAACTACCCTTCTTAATATGATAGGAGCTTTAGAAAAATGGGATTATGGTACAATTATAGTAGATAATTTAGACTTAGGAAAAAAGAAAAATCAAAGGAAATATTTTTCTGAAATTGTAGGCTTTTTGTTTCAAAATTTCGTTTTAATAGAAAATAAAACTGTAAGACAAAATTTAAAATTAGTAACTAAAGCTAATTCATCAGAAGTAACTATAGAAGAAGCTTTAAAACGAGTTGGATTATTAGATAAGATTGATAGCAAAGTATATACTTTATCAGGAGGAGAACAGCAAAGAGTAGCTCTTGCTCGTCTTATGATAAAGGATTGTAAATTAATTTTAGCTGATGAACCGACAGGTTCCTTAGATAAGAAAAACGCTGAAAAAGTAATATCTATTTTAGATGCTCTTAACAAAGAAGGCAAAACAGTTATTATTGTAACCCATGATGAAGACATTAAGAAGAAAGGCTATAGGGTTGTGGAACTATGAAGAAGAAAAAGATAATTATAAGAGTGATAATTGGCATTTTAATTGTAGCTATAATATATTCAATATTATGGTTTGCGCTTGTCTTTAGAAAATATAAATCCTATGCATCAAATATGAAAAGAGGTTTGGCTATTACTTCTTATTATGATAATTCGAATAAGGACATTATGTATAATGTTAAATATCCAGACTTTCCTTATTTGACTGGTAATTTGGCAGTATCTATTGATGATGACAAGGAAAGTTTAATTATATGGCCTAGTATTTTTGGTGAAACAGAATATGGTTTACAGTTAACAGATGACAATAAAGAAATGGCTAGTATAACGGTAGACGCTAAAGGTAAAGCGTTAGAAAATGATTCAAATACGAAAGAATTGATAAGTAAAAATCAAGATAAGGTTAATGAATTATTTGATTTAGCAAATAAGAGATGGAAAGGTTTATAATAATTAGAACCTTGTTATTTAAAAAAAAACCCAAACTGTTTTTTGATAAACAGCTTGGGTTTTTTAAAATTTAATATACTTCGTTACGTATGAAATACTGCTAATTAAAATTATGGGAAGCTTGTATCTCATAATTTATTCTACATAACATTATGAACATATAAAATAGAAGAACAGCTATTTTGAAATTAATTTAATGAATTTTTCTCTGTTATTTCTTACTCATAATATAAAGACTAATATCATTAAATACATCTTTGCTTAAATTAAGTTGATTATATGCACCAACGCAAGTGGTGATTATTGTAATTCCGCAACAGAACCATCCGATAAAGAAACCTACGATTTTATCTGTCCATTGCTCATTTGAAGAATTACACATTAATTTGCCATTACTTTCTGTAAATGTAACTGTAATTTTCTGTCCTAAACCGGTGATTGTGTGGATGCCGCCGATATTTTTAGAAATTGTAATGTGATAAATATTATCATCTCCATGGGCTTCAACTGAATATCCTTTTGCTTGATATTCATTAACTAATGAATCTAATAATGTTGGAATTGAAAAGCTTTCGTCAATTGGAAAAACTCTATTTTCTGCCATATGAACCTCCTGAAATTTTATTAAATAGTATTTTTATATAGTTAATATAGTATAAGACATATATATAGGAAGCAAAGGATATTAAAATGTAAATATTTGCTACCTATTGTTATGTGTTATTAACCAAGTCGGTTAATGTTTATTATTTATAGCACACTCTCATTTGCAAAGTCAAAAGATATGGAGTTAATTCACCAAAAAATAAGATAGTTCACATATTAAAAGAGATAATAAAATTTTTGAGCCGTTTTATTATACATATTTGATAGATATTTAAAGAGTTACTAGTAAAAGTTTTAACTTGACCACAAAAAAATTCATTTTAAAATGCTTATTGTTTGAACTATGTTGACTTTTAAAAACTACCTTGATACAATTTTAAGAAGTGTAATTTAATCAGATTTTAAGATAAATGGAGGCATGAGTATGTCAATTTTTAAAGGTTCGGGAGTAGCTATAGTAACACCATTTCATGAAGATTTAAGTGTAGATTATGAGAAACTTGATGAGCTTATAGATTTTCAATGTAACGGCGGAACAGATGCCATTATTATTTGCGGTACTACAGGAGAATCTGCTACCCTTACAGAAGAAGAACATTCAAAAGTAATTAAATTTGCAGTAGAAAGAGCTAAAAAAAGAGTGCCGGTTATTGCAGGTACAGGCTCTAATGCAACCCATACAGCTGTTAAACTATCAGAAGATGCAGTGCGTGATGGAGTTGACGGATTGCTACAAGTTACTCCTTATTATAATAAGGCGACACAAAAGGGGTTGATTGCACATTTTGCAGCAGTTGCAAATGCAGTTTCAGGAACCCCAATAGTTTTATATAATGTGGCAAGTCGAACCGGAGTGAATATTGAGCCAAAGACTATTGCTAAAATGTTTAAAGATGTACCTAATATAGTTGCTGTAAAAGAAGCTTCTGGAAATATTAGCCAAGTTGCTAAAATTATGGAATTAACTGATGGGAAGATTGATTTATATTCAGGTAATGATGACCAGATTATTCCATTACTTGCTCTTGGAGGTAAGGGAGTTATATCAGTACTTGCCAATATTGCTCCAAAGGAAACTCATGATATTTGCAGTTTATTCTTTGAAGGAAAGTTAGAAGAAGCTAGGAAATTACAATTAAAAGCAATTCCATTGATTGAAGCACTTTTCTGTGAAGTTAATCCTATTCCGGTAAAGAAGGCTATGACATACGTGGGGAAAGCAGCAGGACCACTAAGACTTCCTCTAACAGAGATTAGCAAGGATCATGAGGTTATGTTGATTAAAGCTATGTATGATTTTGGACTAATCAAAGGGAATATGCTAGATGTGGTTAAGGAGTTCTTTAAGTTGAATAATATTCAGTTTTAGAGTTTTTAGAAAAAAGGATTAATGTTTATTTAATCAAGATATTTTTCTAATTGAAGAAATATAGGAAGATAATGTGAGTGTTGTCATTTTTTATATATAAAGGTTAATGTTGTTTTGATATAAGTGTTAATGTTTTAAGAATAGACTAGTTTGAATAAAGAAGAGTTTTAAGGAGATAGAATAGATATGATAAGGGTTATTATGCACGGCTGCAATGGTCGTATGGGACATATGGTTAGTGATTTAATTGCTGATGAAGCAGATATGGAAATCGTAGCTGGAGTAGATAGATTTTCTGAAGATGGAAAAGCATATCCGGTATATGAGGCAATTGCTGATGTAAAAGAAGAAGCAGATGTTATTGTTGATTTTTCAAATGCAGGGGCAATTGATAAACTTCTTGATGATGCAGTAGTTAAAGGCTTACCTATAGTACTTTGCTCAACAGGATTATCAGAAGAGCAATTACAGAAAGTAGAAGAAACCTCTAAGAAAATTGCAATTTTGAAATCTGCAAATATGTCAGTAGGTATAAATTTGCTATTAAAATTACTTAAAGAAGCAGCAGATAAACTTGTACCCGCTGGATATGATGTTGAAATAATTGAAAAGCATCACAACCAAAAGCTAGATGCTCCAAGTGGAACAGCTATAGCATTAGCAGATTCAATAAATGAAGCCTGTGATGATGATTTCGTGTACAAATATGATAGAAGCGAAGTAAGAGAAAAACGTTCTAAAAAAGAAATCGGTATCAGTTCAGTAAGAGGTGGAACTATTGTTGGAGAACATGATGTTCTTTTCTGTGGAATTGACGAAGTGATAGAATTTAAACATACTGCCACATCAAGAGCTGTCTTTGGTAAAGGTGCCATAGAAGCAGCTAAGTTTTTAGCAGGTAAGAAAGCTGGAAGATTTGAAATGAGCGATGTGGTGGGAGTGTAGACTTCTGTATATCTAATTGTTTTGAATTAAATTTTTGAATTATAATTTAGGAGTTTACATACATGGACATAAATAATGAAACTACAGTTATTTTCAAAAGTGTTGATGAAAGAAGAAAAGATAAAGAAAAAATTGCTGATGGTACATCACTTCTATTATATATAATAGTTTTTGCTATATTTCTTTATAAATATATTGTATATAGAAAACTTGATAGTCAGATACTTGCTATTGGATTTGTACCTACAATTGTAGAAGAATTCTATAAATATAAAAGAGAAAAAACTAAGATGCAATTAGTTATATTTATTGCAGCTTGTGTAATGGTTGTAGGAATGATAGTAAGTGGGGTGTAGTAGTATTTTGTTTGAAACAAGATTAAGATGATAGTTTTAATAGGAGAAACTAAAAATTTTTAGAATATATATTGTTTGGAAGGCAGGGATATTTTATCCTTGCCTTTTTTAAAAGGAAAGTTTTCCTGTCGGAAAACTTCTGAATTTGTGGTTTGATTATAAGATATTATAAAATCAAAAAAAACTTAATGAGGGTTTTGAATTAATATGTGAACAAAGAGTGAATAAATCGCGGGGTGACAATTGTAGAATTGTAACAAAAATTGTATTGATAATAAGGGAATTTTAACATCAAGTTTGTTGAAAAGTACAAAAATGATAGAAAATGTTCATTTGATGTTGAGTTTTGCAAATTTGGAGAGTATTATAACAAAGGATTAAATGTCGACACGAAAATAACAGAATAAATAAGTCATGGAGGTTTATGAAATGAATAAGGTAGTCGCAATTTTTATTGCGTTTTCATTGGTAATGTCAATGCCAATAGTATCATTAGCAGAAGATGTAGAAACTAGTGTTAAGGTTAATCAAACCAATATTCAAGAATTGGTTGATGATAATCAAGGGACAGAGGACATTGACAAGAAAGTAGAAAATGACGATATATTACCCGATACGAATGAAGCAGGTAATTATACAGAGTTTAATAAAGCTGAAAAAACTGGAGACGTGTCAGAAAGAGGAAGTGACGAAATTAAGCAGGAAAATGTCACAGATGTCTCATCCGATACTTTGAGTGAACAGGAAGATACTGCCAATCTAGAAGAGGAAGATGAAAAGCTTATTGTTGCTGATGATGATACAATGATTAAAACCTTGTGTGAACATGGATATGCATATGACACAGCTACTGCATTAGAAGAGGAAAATCTTAAAGAACTTTATAGTGATATAATGAAAGGAAGAGAAGTTGAAGCATCAACTTGTGCAATAGAAATTGATAATCTTGCAGCTATAGAAGAGTTCCTCAAAACTGATGAAGATACATTAAATGCTCAAGGAGTTTCTGATAAGGTTATAGAGGAAAATGCGAAACAGGTTAGTGACATTTTGAATATGAGTAATCAAGAACTTAAAAAAGAAGGTGGTTTATCAACTACAGAAGTTAAAATACTTAGAAAAGCTGAAGATAATGCGAAAAATGAAGCTATTGATAATAAAGAGATAAAAAATGAAGTTGATGCTTCAGGAGGTATTTCATCATCTAAATTGAAGTATACACAAAGCAAAACAAATCTATCTTCAAAAACAAAACCTATATATAAAATTAATTTTACGTATTCATGGGCAAAACCATATGTAATACATCTTTTTACAGATTATATCGCAGTAGGTTGGGGGGGTGATTTTAACTCTAAAAGTGAAAGTGGCAGTGCTAAGTATTATTGGTGGGAAGGATCAAATAGGTGGATAGGTAATTGCAAAAAAACAGCTTCTATGGGAAAATATGCAATTATAAATAGAGGTTTTAAATTTTCTATTCCTCAAGGTAAGTGGGTAGGTAAACAATATGAAAAAACAAAAAAAGGTTCTGCAAGCTTAATTATATATAAAAATAAAAAAAATCGTAAAGCAACGAAGGTTATTTCAGCATATTGTCATCAGGTCATTAAATTAGGGAGTTCAAATGGAATAAGTGTTTCATTGTCTAGTAACCATCTAAGTGTATCGCTTAAAATAGGGACGGCTTTTGATAAGTCATCACAACAAAATGATAATGTTAATAATTAAGGAGGGATAATTATGAAAAAAATAAAACAAACTTATTTTGTATTAGCTTTTTTGAGTTTTATTTTATCATATTTGATTAATGATTATTTATTATGTATTATTGGAATAGGCTTGATAACAATAGGGATTGTCCAGAATATATCAATAAAGAATACTATATTTAAAATAATTTTGAGTATGATTTCATACTTACTATTGGTTCTTTTTTCAATTAGTTGGCCATTTCCATATACTTGGATGTTTTTGATTGGTTCAGGTTTCTTAATAGTTGTATTTAATTATATGTTTTTGAAAATGGGAGAATAGTTGTAATTTGTATATTATGTTTTAGAGAAGGACTGAATAAATGGAATAGTAAAAATATTATCAAGGCTAGAATGATTATCTATGAGATTGTTCTAGTCTTCTTGTTTTTGGAGGATGAGTTTTTGAAATCAAAGAAAAAAATAATTATAGGTATTGTATGTATTATAGTAATCATTGTTTTAGGAAGTGTTGCATTTAGAAACATTAGTTATACTAATAGTTTGAAATCACATTATGTTTCTAGGTTAGATTGGGCATATAATAATAAAGGACAAAAAGTTAAAGGAGTTTCAGGAACGAAGGGGATAGATATTGATATTATACCTTTTTGGCAAAAAAAATTAGATACTAATTCAGTACTTGTTGGTGTAATCGATACCGGAGAATATAAAAAGGGGAAACTATTAAAAAATCATATATGGAGTAATAAGAGGGAAAAAGCAAATGATGGAAAAGATAATGATAAAAATGGTTATATAGACGATCAATATGGATGGGATTTTTATAATAATGATAATACAATTTATGATAATTATTTATATGATTATCATGGAACTTATATTGCAAATGAAATTATTAAAACAAATCCGAAAGTACAAATTATAGTCTCTAAGTTTATGAAAGGAACGAAAGGAGATGCTTTAGATGCTACTAAAGCTATAAACTATGCTATTAATAGTGGTGCAAGAATAATTAATTGCAGTTGGGATTTTTATAAAGATGAACCTAAAATGAGACAGTTAATTCATGATAATCAAAATGTACTTTTTGTTTGTGCTGCTGGTAATTCAAATTTGAATTTAGATAAAGAAGATATTTTTCCAGCAAGTTACGATGAAGATAATGTTATTTCTGTTGGAGCTGTTAATAGTCAAGGAAAGTTGTATGAATATGGTGGATATGGTAAGAATGGGGTAGATATTTTAGCTCCAGGGGAGAATATAAATATTTTATTGCCTGAAAATGATAAAGAATACGTTGATGGAACATCTATAGCTACATCTTATGTGAGTGGAGCAGCTTCATTATTACTTGGAGCAAAGCCTGATTTAAAGCCCTATGAAATAAAGAAAGTTATAATAAATGGTGCAAAAAAAGAAACAGGTCTTAGAAATAAATGTAAGTCGGGTGGGATATTAGATATTTACGCCTCTTATCTCTTGTTAAAATAGCATTATACATATTGGGTTTAATGTAATACATTGCATTTCAAAAGGAAAGTTTTCTTGCCAGAAAACTTTTGAATATGCTTGGTGATTATGGAGAAATAAACTTAAAATCATTAAATGTTAAAGGATACTTGAAATCAAAATGTACATATACAGGGAATGGAGAAAGGGGGGGGCAAAATGAAATACAAAAAAGCAATTATAATGCTAGTGATATCTATAATTATAACTATATTTGGTTATGTTGTGTTTGAAACAAAATTGTTGGAATTTTATAATAGTCAAAATGCAACAACTGATATGCAGATCCCAATTGCAAATATGCTTTTTTTAGTAAAAATGTTAGTGCTAATGTTTAATGTTGGATTAGCTGCATACCTGTTTAAAGAGTGATGTAAATTACTAAACATCGAATAAACTCGCACCAGTGGTGCGAGAAATTAGTAAAAATAATTAAAGATTTGAAACTTTTAATTTAAAATAGGTGGTCATTTCGATGCCACCTATTTTTTGTACAAAAAAAGGCGATTGTTCTACTATTTATACATAAAAAATGTTTAAAAAAACAAGTTTATGTAGTAAAGTATCCTTAGATTTAATTTCATAGAGAAAACGAAACGTAAATATCAACGAAAATTCATTTGGGGAGAAGATTCATGAAAGATATTACAAGAAAGTATTTAGAGAGTTTATCAGAGCTATATCCAACTATAGCCAAAGCTTCAACGGAGATAATTAATCTAGAGGCAATCCTTAATTTACCTAAGGGAACAGAGCATTTTATGAGTGATATTCATGGGGAATATGAAGCATTTTCCCATGTTTTAAAAAGTGGTTCCGGTGCTGTAAGAAGAAAAATTGAAGATGCATTTGGTAATAAGATGTCCACAGGTGACAAAGCAGAGCTTGCCACTCTTATCTATTATCCAAGAGAGATAATTGGAAGATTAACTTTGAATGGAGATGAACTAGATGATTGGTTCCGTGTGAAACTATATCATCTTATTGAAGTGTGTCAGCTTACGGCTAGCAAATACACTCGTTCTAAAGTTAGGAAGGCACTTCCAAATGATTTTTCCTATATTATTGAAGAGCTTATTACCGTTCGTTCAGATGATTCTAATCAAGAATCTTATTATAATTCCATTATTGATAGCATAATAGAAATCAAAAGAGCCGGAGCTTTTATCGTAGCTATTTGCGAGGTAATACAAAGACTAACAGTTGATCATCTTCATATAGTGGGAGATATATACGACAGAGGTCCGGGACCTCACATAATCATAGATAAACTTATGAAGCATCATTCCGTGGATATTCAGTGGGGCAACCATGATGTGCTTTGGATGGGTGCAGCTTCCGGTGAATTGGGTTGTATTGCAAATGTAGTACGTATTTGCGCTCGCTATGGAAATTTGGATATATTAGAAGATGGATATGGAATAAATTTACTGCCATTTGCAACATTTGCAGTAAGTACTTATGGAAATGACCCTTGCGATTGTTTCAAATTAAAAAAAGATAAGTTCTATGATAACAAGGAACGTAGTCTTGAAATGCAGATGCATAAGGCTATGTCTATAATTCAGTTTAAAATTGAAGGTCAGATTATTAATAAATATCCAGAATTTCATATGGAAGATAGAAATCTTCTTGAGAAGATTGATATTAAAAATGGAACTGTGGAAGTAGATGGAAAAGAGTACAAGTTACTAGATACTAATTTTCCAACGGTAGATTGGAACGATCCTTATAAGCTAAATGATGAAGAAGAGTATGTTATGAAACGTCTTGTAATGGCGTTTACTAGTTGTGAAAAGTTACAAGAGCATATACATTTTCTTTTAAATAAAGGTAGCTTATATAAAGTGTATAATAATAATTTGCTATATCATGGTTGTGTTCCTTTAAAGAAGGATGGGCATTTTAAGACTGTTAATTTCTTTGGGAAGAGATATAAGGGTAGAGCGTTATACGATGTAATAGAGAATTATATTAGGAAGGGATTTTATTCTTTAGATCCAGTTGAAAATGAGCGTGGTAAAATCTGTATGTGGTATACATGGTTAAATGAGAATTCCCCACTTTTCGGAAAAGATAAAATGGCAACTTTTGAAAGATATTTTATTGCTGAAAAGGAAACTCATAAAGAGCGAAAAAATCCTTATTATCAACTTCTTGAAGATTCGGAAGTAGTAGATAGAATTATTAAAGAATTTGGGCTTGACCCAGAAAATGCTCATATAATTAATGGACACGTTCCGGTAAAGGCTAAAAAGGGTGAGAACCCAATTAAATGTGAAGGCAAGGTAATTGTAATTGATGGGGGATTTTCAAGAGCTTATCAAAAGGAGACAGGAATAGCCGGATATACTTTAACTTATAATTCTTATGGACTTATTTTAGCTGCCCATGAACCTTTTGAATCTACTGAAAGTGCTATAGAAAAAGGCACTGATATTCATTCAGACAGAGTTGTAGTCAAAAGAGTTACTAAGAGAAAATTAGTTGGTGATACAGACATAGGTTGTGAACTAAAGAAACGTATTGAAGATTTGAAGACTTTACTTAACTGTTATAGAAATGGTGAGATTAAAGAAAGATAATAATGCACATTATATAGAAAGAACATTATTAGGATATAAGAATAATTCTATAATTTCGAGGTACTAAGAAGTAAACTCTATTTAATGCTCTTATTTGTGAATTAAAATATAGTTAGATATTAAAAAATGTATATTGAAATAAATAGTTGAGTAATGTATCGGAGTTTGTTAATAAAAGTTGCAAATTGTGATAATGCATAAAAATTATTCTTATAACGACATTTTTATACAAACAATTATTGCAAATATTATTAATTAAATACCTAACATGAAAATTTGACTTGTTAAAATGATAAATTGCTTTTAATTAAAGACAATATTAACAAAAATTCAGCTTTTTAGATTTTAGATTATATGATACAATAATATGAACTTAAAAAATAATGCATTTAAATATTATTGGGAGGTTTATTATGCAAACATTATTTTATTTAGTGCCGGTTCTTGGGGGAATCGCTTTACTTTTTGCACTTTTTTTAGCTGTAAATGTTAGTAAGCAACCTGAAGGAACTGACAAAATGAAAGAGATTGCACAGGCAATCAGTGAGGGTGCTTCAGCATTCTTAACATCAGAATATAAAATTCTTGTTATATTCGTAGCTATTCTATTTGTACTAATTGGCTTCGGAATTGGTAACTGGATTACAGCTATCTGTTTCGTAGTTGGTGCAATTTTCTCAACACTTTCTGGATTCTTCGGTATGAAGGTAGCTGTTAAAGCTAATGTTCGTACTGCTAATGCAGCAAGAGAAGGGGGCATGAACAGAGCTCTCGGCGTAGCATTCCATGGCGGTGCTGTTATGGGTATGTGTGTTGCAGGTCTTGGCTGTCTTGGAGTTAGTGTTATCTATATGTTAGTAGGTGACCCAGATATTCTTTCAGGATTTTCTCTTGGAGCTTCTTCTATAGCACTATTTGCTCGTGTTGGTGGTGGTATCTATACTAAAGCTGCTGACGTTGGAGCTGACCTTGTAGGTAAGGTAGAAGCTGGTATTCCTGAAGATGATCCACGTAACCCAGCGGTTATTGCTGATAATGTTGGAGATAACGTAGGTGACGTTGCCGGTATGGGAGCTGACCTTTTCGAATCATATGTTGGTTCACTTGTATCTGCTCTTACTCTTGGAGTTCTTACAGCAACTAATTCAAAATGGGCTATCGAAAACGCAGGTGTTATTTTCCCACTTCTTATTTCAGGATTTGGACTTGCAGGTTCAATCATAGCTACATTCTTCGTACGTGGTAAAGATAATTCAAACCCACAAAAAGCTCTTCATATGGGTACTTATGTATCAAGCTTTATTGTAGTTGTTCTTTCTTTTATCTTTAGCAAATATTGTTTCGGTAACTTTAATGGTGCTATCGCAGTTATTGCAGGTCTTATCGTTGGAGTTGTTATTGGAACTATTACAGAAGTATATACTTCTGGTGATTATAAAAGTGTTAAACACATTGCAGATCAAAGTGAAACCGGTTCTGCCACAACTATCATTAGTGGTATTGCAGTAGGTATGAGATCTACATGTTTCCCTATTATTTTAATCTGTGTTGGTATATTTGCAGCTTATCATTTTATGGGACTTTATGGAATTGCCCTTGCAGCAGTAGGTATGCTTTCAACAACAGCTATTACAGTTGCCGTTGATACTTATGGACCTATCGCTGATAATGCCGGTGGTATTGCAGAGATGAGTGGACTTCCGGAAGAAGTTCGTAACATTACAGATAAGCTTGATTCAGTTGGTAATACAACAGCTGCTATTGGTAAAGGATTTGCAATTGGTTCAGCTGCACTTACAGCACTTGCCTTATTTGCATCTTACGCTCAAGTAGTTAAATTAAACAGCATTTCAATCTTAGACCCAATGGTTATTATCGGTATGCTTATCGGTGGTATGCTTCCATTTATGTTCTCAGCTATGACAATGGAAAGCGTTTCTAAAGCTGCATATCAGATGATTGAAGAAGTACGTCGTCAATTTAGAGAAGACAAAGGAATTCTTGAAGGAACTTCAAAACCAGATTATAAGAGATGTGTAGCTATTTCTACAACAGCTTCTCTTAAAGAAATGATGATTCCTGGAATTATGGCTGTTATTTCTCCACTAGCTGTTGGTATTATCCTTGGAACAGAAGCTCTTGGTGGACTTTTAGCCGGAGCGCTTATTACAGGTGTTATGATGGCAATCTTCATGTCAAATGCAGGTGGTGCTTGGGATAACGCTAAGAAATTTATCGAAGATGGAAACCATGGCGGCAAAGGTTCTGAAGCTCACAAAGCAGCAGTAGTTGGAGATACAGTTGGAGATCCATTCAAAGATACATCTGGACCTTCAATCAATATCCTAATCAAACTTATGACTATGGTAAGTTTGGTGTTCGCTCCACTTTTCTTAACTATAGGTGGGTTGATTAAATAATTTTATTATGAATAAAGCCAATAACTTAAATTCATAAAGTTATTGATAGATATAAAAATGTAAAGGGATACCCTCATGCTTGCGTGAAGATATCCCTTTTCTATTAGTAATATTCTCTCTAATAGATAATTGACAAAGAAAAGCACACGTGCTATCATGCCGATATAGTAAAAAAAGGAGAGTTATTTTTAAATATTCATAGGAGGAAATAATATGAGCTGGATATAAGAAACAATCGAAAGATATAAAAAAGAAGATCCTTCTTTTGAAGATTTTTATAATGAAGAAAGTGCTAAATTAGATTTACAGATAAGTTTAATGAAAGCAAGAGAAGAAAAAGGATTAAGTCAAAGAGATTTAGCTAAAAAGATGAAAAAACCTCAATCTACTGTGGTAAGAATAGAAAATGGACAAACAGATCCAAAACTCTCAACAATACTTTCCATAGCTAGAGCTTTAGGAAAAAAAGTAAAGATTACACTTGTATAATTCAAAAAATAAAATCATATTACATAAGCCTTATAGTAAAACAATAAATTTTAGCTTGAATTTATTGTATAAAATGATACAATATATTTATGGAGGTGATTACTATGAAAATAGATACAAATACAATGGTTTCTATATCCGATGCTAATCAAAATTTTTCTAAAGTAACAAAATTAGTTGATAAACTTGGTTCCGTTCTTATTCTAAAAAATAATACACCCAAATATTTAATTCTTGATTTTAATAATATTGATGAAGATGATTATGCTTCGAATGAGGATTTAAAGATGATTTCTCAAGAACTCATCCAAAAAAATAAAGAAGCTTATGAGGAATTAGCTAAATGATAAAATTAAGTACTGAACAAGTTTTAACACTTCATTCAGAATTAATTAAAACATCTGGTGGCATTGATGGTATTCGTGATGAAGGATTACTTATTTCAGCCTTAAAGGAACCATTTCAAACATTTGCAAATGTAAATTTATACCCAACCATTATTGACAAAATAGCAAGAACATGTTTTGGTTTAATTAAAAATCATCCTTTCATTGATGGCAATAAAAGAATAGGGGTTCATGTAATGCTTATTCTTTTGGAGTTGAATTTCTACAAAATAGAATATACTCAAAAAGAATTATCTACAATTATTTTGGAAATTGCATCAAATGAAAAAGATTATATGTATTTAGTTGAATGGATTAATATTCATTTAGTAATTGAATAATTATAAAAGGGAATACCCTATGCTTTTCAAAGGTATTCCTTTTTTAGTGCATAAAATATCTATCCATATGTTCTTATTAAGGAACAAATAAACAGGAATTTTCATTCTGTTCACAAATAAAACTGTATAAAACGAGTATATATTGGGAAAAATAAAGATAAATAAATCAAGTAAACACAAGCTATTTCTATAAAATTTATATTTAAGCTATATTAAAAATAAATATTAGGTTAAAATGCAACACAAAAAAGCTCGCTTAATATTTATTAATATTTTTTATATTCCGTTAATGCTTTTTACAAATTATTACATTAGTATATAGAAATTGTTGGGAAGATTAAAGTTAAAATTACCGGTATTTAAACTAAAATTAATTTCCCAATAATACAAAAGTTTTTTTGTTGAAAAAAGAATAACTGCATTGACTTAAGTAAAATCTGTCCTTAAAATGAGGGCAAACAAAAAAGGTAAAGTATTAATCAAGTATTGGAAAAGGTTTTTAAGGGAGTTTTATGAAAAAGGTAGGCAGGGAAAAAGTTGAGATTAGGCATAAGCTCTATGTTTTTGTAAAGAGCTTATTAATAGTCCTCTTAATTTTATCTATCGTTAATGCCAACTTCGCTTTACCTAATAATAACAATATTTCTGCAAATGATGTTTCAACTCCAGATTATGACTATAATAGCGTAACAAAGACTTTACTTATTAAAACAAACAAAGGATTAGACTTATTTGGAAAAGATAGTAAGCTGGTTTTGAATTCCATAATGACTTTAAGATTTTCAGATAATATTACTTCTTTAAGTGGTAAAAAGATATTTGAGAAATGCGAAAATATTTGCAAGATTGACTTAAATCAAGTAACAAGTATTGGTGATAGAGTATTTGAAAATATTAAAAAGGTTAAAGAAGTTGATTTAAGTAAAGTAACTTCTTTAGGTGTAGGTGCTTTTAGTGGATGTACTATTTTGTCTAATGTTACTTTGTCTGAAGAACTAAAAGAAATAAGTTCAGAAGCCTTTAAAGGCGATAAGATTAGTTCTATTGATTTTAAAAACGTTTCAAATATTGGAAGTGATGCATTTAGAGAAAATGATTTTCAAACAATAGATTTGAAGAATGTTACATCAGTGGATTCTTCTGCATTTATAAAATGCAAGAATTTATATAAAGTCAATATGGGAAAAGTTTCATCAGTGGGACAATTTGCATTTGCAGAGGATAGTAAGTTATATGATGTTAGTTTTCCAAAAGAAGCATCATATGATATGTTTGCATTTAGCAATTGTGCCTTAGACTTTAGCAAAGGTTTTCCCAAGGGAAAGTCTAATGAATATTCTTTTATAAACCAAAATCCAAAAGTATATTTTTCTTTAGATGATACTTCTAAAAGTATTTACCCTAATGAAAGCTTTGAATTACCTACATCTATATTTAAAACAAAAAATGGTACAGAGCTAGAAAAGTTAATTAAGGATAACCCAGATTGGTTGTCAAAGGATGTGAAACTTCCTAAAGTTGCAATCACAGGAGATACTCTTCCTACAAATGAAATAGGTGTACATAAAACTGTATATTCAATACCTTCAGATATTTATGCAAATAAGTATTCAGAAGTTTTTACCTTAACAGTTAAAAGAGGAGATACTAAGGCAGTTCTTGTAAATTCAAATACTACATTTGATAAGAATGCCACAAGTAAAGACTATAAGGATGTTCCTATTAATATTAATCTAGGTTCGTATCAGGTTAATAGTGTTTCTCTAAATAACAAAGAAATTAAAGAAGGTACAGATTATGTAATTGCAGGAAGCACTTATGTATTTTTGAAGGAATACCTATCATCATTAGAAAATGGTAAAGCTAAATTTTATTTTAATATGAGTGATGGAAGTAAACTTCTTTCAGAAATTAACATTGTAGATACTACAGTAAGAGATGCCAGTGTAATTCCAGACGAAGAGATATTTAATAAAACACCGGGCAATGAGGATAATAAAGAAATCTCAGTTAGACTTGATGCAAATGGTAACCAAGTTAAATCCATTACAAATGGAAAAACAACTTTAGTAAAAGATAAAGAGTATAAAGTAGATGGTGATATTTATACATTTGCAAAAGAATGTTTTACCTCATTTGCAATGGGAGATATATGCAAAATCCAGTTTAATATGGAAAAAGGCAAATCACCTGTAGTTAATGTACATATTATAGAAACCAGAGAATCAAATCCTAAGATTAGTCCTGTTAGTGCAGTTTATGATAAAGGGGATGGTGCTAAATATCACACAGATATGAAAGTAACTGTTCAGACTATGAACTATGAGCTTCAAGGAATTAAAAATGGAAATAATAGTCTTGTTAAGGATAAGGATTACACAATAAGTAAGTCTAGTGAAAATACAGATGAAACTTCTGGTGATATATTAGAAGTGTTAATTAAGCAAAGTTATCTTGGTACTTTAGATAAAGGTACCATTGACTTACAATTTGAGTTTAAAGATGCTACACCGATTTCAATGACTTTATATGTTGTAGATACTGGAAATAGTGGAGCAATTAATAAAAAAGAAAATTCTAATAATACTGATACCGAAAATAATACTTCTCAAAATACGGAAGAAAATAATGAAAAAGATTTAGAGAAAAATTCAGAAATTAATCAAAACAGTGATGATAGTAATGAAGACATATCAAAAGAGGAAACAGGTAGTAGGGAAAACACAGAACAAAATATCACTGATGGAAGTAAAGAAAATCTGAAAAATACTAAATCAAATTCTATAATCACATCAGTATCTAAGACCATTGGAAAAGTGGCAAAGACATTTGATAAGGCTAATATAGATCCTTGGATGGTCATAGCAATTATGAGTATTATTGTTGGAATTGCAAATGTGGTTAGCTTGAATAGGAAGGCGAAAAGAGAGAAGAAATAATACTTAGGATAAAATTGTAATTAGAGTTCTTAAGTAGATAATTTAAAAAAGATATAAAAGGGGGACAGCATAATAAACTGCTTACAGGTGGCTTATTATGGTTGTCCCTTTGTATTTAAGTAAAAATGTGTAATGTGAAAAATATGTATTAAATAAGGAATAGATTGTATGAATATGAAGATTAAACAAAGCGGAAAATTGAAAATGGTTTTTAAAGGCATATTAATAATATCTCTTGTTTCGGTGGGGATAGTATTTAACTTTATGTTGCCTAAAAATTCTATTAAAGCAGGAAGTGTAGTTAAAGATGGTTATGAGTTCAATGCTGATACAGGAAATTTACTTATAAAAACAACAGCTGGATTAAATGATTATGTTAGTGATAGTAGTTTCGTGCCAAGTGATGTAACATCTGTTTCATTTGCTGATGATATGACTAAAACTCCAAATTTATCTGGAAGTTATGGATATTTTGATCAATGTAATGTTAGTTCAGTTAACTTAAATAATGTTACTGTAATAGGCGATTATACTTTTTTAAATTGTAAAATAACTTCAGTTGATTTAAGTAAGGTTACCTCTATTGGACGTAGTGCCTTCAAAAATAATCTTATGGAGGAAGTTACTTTTCCAGATAATCTAAATTTGATGACTATGGCATTTCAAGGATGTAAATATTTGCATATAGCTAATAATGTACCATGGGGAAGTAATGATGGGGTATTTTATGGGTGTGCATTTGATTGTAGTGATATGGATCAAAAAAGCATGAGCATGTATGCGTATTCAAGTGAAATACCTAAATTATTTTATTCTTTAGATAAAACATCTGAAACTATTAGTGCCGGTGAGAAGGTAGTACCTCCAACTCCAATATTTAAAACTGAAACAGGAAAAGATTTTGTGGAATTATATTATAATCCACCCTCTTGGTTGTCTTTAAATGCTAATATCCCTAAAGTAACTGAGTCAGGAGATACATTATCTAATAAACCAGGAGTATATCATAGAACATATACTATATCAGATTCAGTTTATGCAGACACTCATACCATGGAATTTACATTAACGGTTACCGGTGAAGATACACCGGTGACAGGAGATGCGAGTCTTAGCGTAAAAGAAGCAACATTTGATAAGAATACATCGATTGCAGATGATATATCTACGGTTTTAGATTCTGCTGGTTATAGCTTAATTAATATAAGAGATGATAAAAATTATACATTAGTTGCAAATAGTGATTATACAGTAAGTGATAGTCAATATGCATTTGATAAAAGTTATTTTATGAAAAGAGATGCCGGCGATAAATGCGTATTAACATTTAATATGAGTGGTGGTACAAATCCGACATTAACTATTCATGTAATAGATACTAGCACAAATGATAAGGTTGACGGAGTAATTGACCCTAAAGAAGCTATTTTTAATAAAGTAAGTGGCAGTGAAGATAATAAGAATATAGAAGTTAATCTAAATCCGGGAGACTATACTTTGTCTTCTATAACAGATGGGGAAGGCATTACTTTAATAAAAGGTACAGATTACACGGTATCTGGGGATAAATATTCATTTTTAATTAAATATTTTGAAAAATATGAACCGGGAGAGAATTGCCAAATTCAGTTTGATATGAGTGGTGGCATTTCTCCAATTCTAGATGTTTCAATTATTGAAACTAGAGAGGTTAATGGAAGTGTTTTACCTGTCACAGCTGTATATGATAAAAATCCTAAAGGCAAATATCATAAGAGCATATTTGCAACCTTAGATTTAGTTACTTATGATTTATTAGAAATAAAAAATGGAGATTATTCATTAAAAAGTGATGTGGATTATATATTTCAATCATCAAAAGAATTATCTTTAGCGAGAAGCAATGGAAATGCAATTTATGAAATAAAAAATACATTTTTAGATACACTAAAAAAAGGAAATAATGACTTAGTTTTTGATTTGAGTGGAGGAGAAGACCCTAAGGTTACTGTAACAGTTATGGATACTACCTCTAGGGATAATAACGATAATAGCAATAATAATAAAAATAATGATGATAAAAAAGATAATGATAATTCCAGTGGAAAGTTGTCTAGTGTAATAGGTAGTAATGTCCCTATTAAGACTGGTGATACTGCAAATACAGGATATTTAATATTTTTATTGTTTGGCAGTATTGTGTTAATCGGAATAGAGTTTATATACCTCTTATTACATAAAGATAAAAATAAAGATCAAAGCTGATTATTCATTGGAAAAATATAAGGGATTTATTTAGTGTAAAAGGGAAATTACAACTCGTTTAGATAGTAGATTAGTATATAAGGAAGATTTGTTATTCACACAAACTTCTTGACATGATTAAAAAAGGAATAGATATGGTAAGAAATATAAAAATAGATAAGAAAAGAAAATTGAATAATTATATAAAAGTTCTATTACTCTTTGCACTAGTAGTATCAGCTGTATTTTTATGCTTTTCTAAATCTGTAAATAAAATTCATGCATCTAGTGTAGTTACAGATGATTATGAGTTTAATCCAGATACGGGAACACTTTTAATAAAAACTGATACAGGTTTTACCAGTTATAGTAGTGATAGCAATATAAATCAAGATAATATAACGAAGGTAACTTTTCCAGATAATATGACTATAATACCAGATAGATCTGAAGGAGAAGGGGGAGGATATTTTTCTTACTGCGATAACCTAACCTCAATTGATTTTAACAATGTAACAAATATAGGTACTCATTCTTTTCAGCAATCTAATGTAGAAAATGTAAATTTGGAAAAAATAACATATATTGGAGTAAGAGCATTTGATGAAAACCCCAAAATACGTTCTGTAGATATTAGTAGTGCAACTCAAATTGCTGATTCAGCATTTTTTGGATGTGTAGGATTATCAAAAGTAACATTTCCTAGTAGTACTATAACTTATGGCAAGAATGCATTTGCAGATTGTGGTTTAGATTTAACAGATGGTTATCCTCCAGGTGGTTCTTTAAGTTCTTTTAATTGGCAAATGCCATATTTATATTATTCAATTGACAAAACTGAGGAAACGATAAATGAAGGCGATACGATTATACCACCTAAAGTTACTTTTAAGACAGAAAAGGGCAATGATTATGCAACTATGATGAACAGTAAACCCGAATGGCTTATGGGTGTGGGTGGAAGTACAACCTATGCCCCTCCTACAGTAAGTGTTTCAGGTGATACCCTTGATAATAAAGAAGGAGTATATCATCAATCATATAACTTGTCTTTCAATTTTCAAGCAGTTCAATCTAATGTGAAATTTTATAGATTTACATTAACCGTTTTACCAAAAGACAGTTCAGATACTGGTGGAGGGACTAATAATGTAGTTACATCTGATTATGAATTTAATCCCAATAATGGAAATCTTTTAATTAAAACAACTATGGGATTAACTAGTTATAAAAATGATACTAATTTTACGGCTAAAGACGTTACATCAGTTTCATTTGCAGATAGCATAACATCAATACCAGATATAAGTCCGACTGCATATGGATATTTTAGTGAGAGTTTATCACAAGTTGATTTAAACAATGTTACATATATAGGTGCTTGTGCATTTTATGGTTGTTATAAAATAACAGAGTTAGATGCAAGCAAAGTGACAAGTATTGGAGAAAACGCGTTTTACGATTGTGAATTGTTATTTAAATTGGATGTAAGCAATGTAAAAACATTCGGGGATAAGGCTTTTCGTACATGTGAATCCTTATCGGAAGTAAAATTTCCAGATAAGGCAACTTATGGTGCAGGTGCATTTGTAAGGTGTGGTTTGGACTTAAGTGAGGGTTATCCGGAGGGAGGTTCTGTTTCAAGTTTTGGACTACAGATTCCAGTAGTTTATTTTACTTTGAATAAATATTCAGAAACAATAAATGCAGGAGATCCTGTTGTTCCTCCTGCACCTATATATAAATCAAGAACAGGGAAAGATTATAATACGCTTATAAAAAGTAAAGCAGAATGGCTTGCTACTAATATATCTTCACCGGGTATAACTGAATCAGGAGATTCTTTAAAGAATAAGCCAGGTATCTACAAGAGAGTTTATACGATAAATGTATCAACATATTCTTCACCGAATGTTAAAACTCAAACATTTACTTTGACAGTTAAAGATGTATCTAGTACTGAAGCAACAATAAATCCAAGTGAAGCTATTTTTAATAAAATAGAAGGCAGTGAAGATAATAGAGATATCACAGTAACTCTAAATAAAGCTGGATATTCCTTATCTTCAATTACAGATGGACGAGGCATTACACTTACTGAAGAGGCAGGTTATAGTGTGTCTGGAGATAAATATACATTTCCAAAGAAATATTTTTCTACTTATGAATCAGGAGAAAACTGTCAAATACAATTTGATATGAGTGGTGGTACATCTCCAATTCTTAATGTTTCAATTATTGAAACAAGAGAGGTTAATGGAAGTATTTCACCGGTTACAGCGGCATATGATAAAAATCCTAAAGGGAAATACCACAAACCTATAGTAGAAACTTTAGAGCTTGCTGCTTATGATTTAAATAGTATTAAAAATGGTAGTTATAAACTAGTTGAAAATAAAGATTATGTAAAGCAATCTAGCAAATCGTCTAGTAATATTCAATTAGTAAATGCTAGTAATGGTTCAGTATATGAGATAAAAGAATCTTATCTTAATAAATTAAAAAACGGAACAGCTAAAATTACCTTTGATCTAAATGGAGGAACAGATCCTGTTCTAACATTATCTGTTATGGATACTTCATCAAAAAATGGAGGTAACGGTGGAAATAACGGAGGCGGAGGAAAGTCCGGAGGCAATGGTGGTAACGGCTCATCTGGAGGTCTAGGAAATAGATATTCGGGAACTATAGGAAGTAATATTCCTATAAAAACTGGAGATAGTGCAAATACAGGATATTGGATAATAGTATTAATGGGAAGTATTGTATTATTTGCAATTGAGATACTATATTTAATTATAAATAAAGACAAGAAAGATGATTAACTAATAGAAAGTATTGTATTAGTTGC
>JAISGP010000103.1 GCA_031263035.1 Lachnospiraceae bacterium
ACAGTTATAGCAGAAACCATATTAGTCAATTTATTATTACTAATACTAAACAACACTAATACTTTCTTTAATAATGGTAATGCCACCACAAGATGTAAGGTTGCTAGAATTATTGGAAAAGCAAATATGGATCTTACTTGAGAATTAATGGTTTTCTTAACTTCTTGTCTACTCATTCCAACTTCTTGCATTATCTGATATCTTCTCTTATCATCTCTTCCTTCAGTTACTTGCTTATAATATATTACTAAAGCCGTAGCTAATGTAAACACTAAACCAAACACAAGTCCAAGGAATAAAAATCCTGCTGTAAAGGAATGAACATAGTCCGTTGTTTCCTCTCTTGTGGTAATTCGCATATATGATGGAGCATCATCCTGGCTATTATATTTTTCTACCATTTTATTTACAGCACTTACGAAACTCTTTTCATCTGCTTTACTTCCAGAGTAGTCAATTCCATAGACACCTAATTGTTTTGCTCCTCCGGAACCATCGTCCTTTATATTAGATTGCAAATCTTTGTAAATCTCATTCTTAACTTTATCATTTGCAGTAATAACTACAAGATATTTTATAATTCCATCATCATAAAATTTCTGCAAATAACTTTTACCCTTTAATCTTCTACCCACTTCATAAGTTTCTTTACCAATGGTAATTGTATTTTTACTATAACCTAATCCTGATGTGTATATGGCTACTTGATTATCTTTTAATTTTAAATTCTCTCCAGTATTTCTTTCAAATTCCTTCTCACTAAAAGCTGCAAAAGATGTACTTTTACTTGATGATGTATACTGAGTATCTAAAAATTTAAATTTATCTTCTGCCTTTTCAACAAATATTACTGGTCGACTATTTAACACAACAGAAGAATATTTCAAATCATACTTTTTAGCCATATTATCTATTTCATCACTAGTTTCCTTTAAATCATCTATAGTTATATTAACCTTATATGGTGATTGTTTGTCTATAAGTTGTTCGGACCCAAAGAAAAGACTTGCGGTTATACTAATAGTTACAAGTACCATACTTGATAAAATAGTTATATTAGATAATCCAGCTCCATTCTGTTTCATTCTGTAAATCATTGAAGAAACACTAATAAAGTGATTTGGCTTATAAAAATATCCTTTATTCTTTCTAAGAAGTTTAAAATAAATTACACTTCCTGCAATCATAATTCCATAAGTTCCAATAATAACTAAAACAATTGCAAAAAACAAAACACTCATAGCTTTAACTGGATTTTCAGTAGTAAGAGCTAAGTAATATCCTGCTCCTAAAGCAACAACTCCAATAAATCCTAAAATAAATCTAGATTTTGGCTCTGCTTCTCCGGAATTTGCAGAATTTAGGAATTCTTTTGGAGAAAACTTAACTAATTGAAATACACTAATTATATATTGAATTAAAAATACTACAGCCATTAAAATAACTACTGGAATAATCATATTCAAATTTAACTGAAAAGCTAATTTATATCCATCTTTAATCATTTTTCTAAAGATTAAAAACATTAAATCAGAAAAAACACTTCCGCAAATAAGTCCAACAACCATAACTACAATATAATTAATTAAACTTTCAGCAAGTAATAACTTACCAATTGCAAATCTATTCATTCCAAGTATCTGATAAAGACCTATTTCTTTTTTTCTTTGCTTCAATATATATGAATTAACATAAATACTAAATATTGCTGTAAAAATTATTATAATATCTATACTCATTCCAAAAGTTCGCTGAACAGTAAATGCACCTCTAGAAAATGTTAATGTTTGATTATTTGCCATTACTCTCATTAAAAGGTTTATCATTACTAAAAAAATCATAGCAAGAAAATATGGAAAGAATATTCCTTTATTTTTCTTTATATTACGAAAACCAAATTTAAAATAAAACATGTCTACTCTCCTTCCTTTAAGAGAATTGACATTGTGTCATTTATCTCCTTGAAGAAATCTGACGCAGGTACATCACCTTTATATAATTGATGAAATACAACTCCGTCCTTTATAAATAGCACTCGACTGGCACGACTTGCTGCTTTAGCACTATGAGTAACCATTAGTATGGTCTGTCCAGTTTCATTAACTTTTTCAAATAAATCTAAAAGATGTTTACTAGATTTTGAATCTAATGCACCTGTTGGCTCATCTGCCAAAATAATATTAGGACGAGTTATAAGTGAACGAGCTACAGCAACACGTTGTTTCTGTCCACCTGAAATCTCATAAGGGAATTTTTCAAGAAGATCTGTAAGTCCTAACTCATTTGCTAAACTAGGAAGTCTTCTTTCCATTTCCTTTAATGGAACCTTAGATAACACTAAAGGAAGAAAGATATTATCCTTTACACTTAATGTATCTAGCAAATTAAAATCTTGAAATACAAATCCTAAATGTTTTCTTCTAAAAGTTGCAAGTTTACTTTGAGGAATACTCTTTAAATTCTTATCTTCAAGAACCACATCACCACTTGTAGGATTATCTAGGGTTGCAAGAATGTTTAAAAGAGTACTCTTTCCTGAACCAGATTCTCCCATTATTGCTACATATTCTCCCGGCTCTACAGAGAAAGTTACATCTTTAAGAGCCTCCACCTTATTTTTATTATTACGGGTTGTATACACCTTACTCACTCGATTTACATCTAGCATCTTACTCATCTTAATTTACCTCCAAAATGCTTCCAGATTTTAAGTATCTATTGTATCAGCACTGATTCTTTTAACTACTACTGCTAAATAACGAAACTCGTCAGTTTTTATCTAGCAATCATTTTTCAGTACTTTTGTAGTTTAATATGAAAGTGCAAATAATACTAGTTAAAAAAAGAGGTTGCAATACTACAATTATGTAATATTACTTCCCCCTCATGTTAGAAATAAAATTCTCTACCTTTTAGAATATTTCATATAAACAAATCTAAAGTCATTATGTATTACTAATCAACAAACCTTAAAATAACTAAATTAACTAGTACTATTCCTTACAATATATCCTTCTTTTTGTTGTCGAATACAAAATTCACAGCCGTTCCCACATTCACTTTAGAGCTTATACTTAGCTCTATTCCCAATTTTTCAGCAATTTCCTTGCTCATATAAAGTCCAAGACCGGTTGCTTTTCTATCAATTCTTCCATTTAGCCCTGTAAAACCCTTTTCAAAAACTCTAGGCAAATCCGTCGCAGCAATTCCTCTACCTGTATCTTCCACTGTAAAAATTATTTTATCTTCATTCACCTTTGCAAATAAATGAATACTTCCTTTTTCTGTATATTTAATGGCATTAAAAATTACCTGCTCCAGAATAAACATAAACCACTTTTTATCCGTTAAAACAAGATGGTCTAAATTATCTAACTCAATATCTAAATTTTGATTTAGGATAAAAGCTTTGAATTTTTGAATTATAGGTTTAACCATATTAAGTAAATTTTCATTTGCAAAATAAAAATCTTGATTTATGTCTTGCATCCGCAAATACTGAAGCATCATATCTAAATATTGCTGAATTTTAAATATCTCATCGTTCATATCTTCTTTAGAGTTTTCAGTATCAGTCTGAGCGAGAAGAGAAAGTGCTGCAAGAGGGGTCTTAATCTGATGGCTCCACATAATATAATAATCTTTTAATTCATCATATTTACGCCTATTTGTAGAATTGGTTTCCTCTAATTTGTCCTCAAAATTTAAAACCAATCTATAAAAATCTTTTTCTATTGTAGTGGTTGGTGTAAAAAGATTTGAGGCAATATCAATTAGTTCATTTGCAATTACCTGATTAATAATCTTATCTTTTCTATAGGCATTAAATATTTTAATAATCATTACTATTAAGAAAAACAATAAGGAAAATAAAAACATATCCCTATAAATAGTAAGAGATATTCCATATAAATAAAATGTTAAAGCAGTAAAAAAAATTGTACCAAGATACACTAAAATTACTGTCCATTGATCTTTTATTAAGGATAAAATTCTTTTTATTTCTTTCATAAATCAGCCCCATTCTATTCATTCAACATAGCCATATATCCTACTTCCTTCACCGTATGTATGAAAGTAGGGAAATCATGGCTGGAAAGTTTTTTTCGAAGTCTTGTAATTGTAACTGTTAGAGAATTTTGGCTGATAAATTCTTCACTTTCCCATAACTTATTAATAATGGTTTCCTTGGTAACCGGTTGCCCCGGTTTTTCTAAAAGAAGAGAAACTATCTGCACTTCTTGAGGGGTTAAATGTACTTCCAAATCTTGAAATTTTAAATTCCCCGTTATTCTCCCTAATATCAAACCGTTGTAATTTATCTCATCACTAGGAGCTTCACTAAATTCATAGGTTCTTCTAAGAAGTGCATCTATTTTAGCCAGAAGCCAGTCTAAATCAAAAGGCTTGGGAATAAAATCATCTGCACCCATTCGAACAGCCATAACCATATTCATCTTATCATTCATGGAAGATAGAAAAATTATAGGAACTTTAGAATTTTCACGGATTTTCCCAGTCCAATAGAAGCCATCTTTAAATGGCAGACTAATATCCATAATAACTAAATCAGGTTGTTTATTTGCAAATTCCTCTGAAATATTATCAAAGCTATCCGGAACTATAACTTCATAATCCCACTTTTCCAGATTTTCTCTAACAACTCTTTGAATAGTTTTATCATCTTCAACTAAGTAAATCTTCTGCTTCAAATTCTCTATCTCCTACGTTATTTTTTCAAAATGATAACATACTAAGTATAGTTTTTAAATACTCTTCTTATTAACTACAAATAATTTTTT
>JAISGP010000133.1 GCA_031263035.1 Lachnospiraceae bacterium
AGTGGAGGTTATGATATGTACGGTTTAGGTTATGGATTTTATGGTTTTGGACTTGATCCAACTTATATTTTAATAATTATTGGAATAATTCTTTGTTTAATTGCATCAAGATATATGCATGCAACTTTTAACAAATATAATAGAATTCGAAATGCAAGAGGATTGACTGGTGCTCAAGTTGCTGAGCAGATTCTTAGAACAGCAGGTATTTATGATGTTGCAGTTGAGCACGTTTCCGGAAATCTTAGTGACCACTTTGATCCAAGAAGTATGAAGCTTAGACTTTCAGATTCAACTTATAATTCTATGAGTGTTGCAGCCCTTGGAGTTGCTGCTCATGAATGTGGACACGCTATTCAACATCAAAAGGGATATGCACCCCTTGCCATTAGAGGAGCTCTTGTTCCAGTTGCAAATATTGGAAGTTGGATTGCTTGGCCACTTATTATTATTGGGTTTTTAATTAATAGTAATTCAAGTGATACGCTAATCAATCTTGGAATTTTGGCTTTTTCTCTTTCTGTTTTATTCCAAATAGTAACTTTACCTGTTGAATTTAACGCTTCAAAAAGAGCTGTAAGAATATTAGATGAAAGCAACATCCTTTATGAGGAAGAAGTGCCTCAAGCTAGAAAAGTACTTCGTGCAGCAGCATTAACTTATGTAGCAAGTGCAGCAGCTTCTATTTTACAACTACTTAGACTTGTCCTTCTTTCTAACAGCAGAAGAGATTAAGAAGTGTATTATTAAAACATCTTATTGCAAATAAAAATCTTTTGAGTAGTATATTGTTTATTGTATTCAAAATAAAGTTGGTTTTTGTAGAAATAAGGTAATTATTCAAAGTTGTGGAAATTATTTAGGGTATTAAAAATTTGAGTATTCAAGAAATTTGGAGTGATATCATTTGGAACAGCGACATATTATAGTTAATATTTTAAATTCAGTTATAATACAAGGAGAACATAGTAATACTGCTATAAATAAAGCCTTACATGATAATCAAGATTTAGACAAACAAGAAAGAGCTTTTATTAGCAGAGTAGTTATTGGAACTATTGAAAGACTTATTACTATTGATTATATTATAAATAAAATCTCCAAATTACCTGTTAAGAAGATGAAACCAAATATACAGATGATACTTAGATCCTCTGTATATCAGATTATGTTTCTTGATAATGTCCCGGATTATGCTGTCGTAAATGAAGCGGTTAAACTAACTGTTAAAATGAAGTTAGGCGGTTTAAAAAGCTTTGTAAATGGAGTACTTCGAAATATTATTCGTAGAAAAGAAAGTGAAGGTTTTGATTATCCAACCCTTGAAGTACAATATTCCCTTCCTAATTGGATAATCGAGGACTGGATTAAAGATTATAATAGAGTGATTGCTGAAAATATTGCAGCTGATTTTTTGAAAGTAAAGCCAATTACAGTTCGTTTAAATTTATCCTATAAGTTACCTGAAAACCTTGATTTAATGGGAAATGAAGAAAGTATTGTTAAAAGCTTTAATGATATAGATAAATATAAAGAAGTAATTGATTTTTGTTTTAAAGAAAATGATGGAATTTTTAATGAAAAGTCTATTAGAGATTTTATAAAGAAAAATTCCAATTTGCAAGAGGATAATCTATTTGATGATTTTGTAGACCAAATAAGAATTTGGTATATTTTAGAGGAATTGAAAAAAGAAAATGTAACTGTAAAGCCTATAGGTGATTTGAGTTATGCATTTGCAATATCGGGTTTTGACTACTTAGAAAGTCTAGAAAGTTTTAAAGCTGGTATGTTTTATATACAAGATATTAGCTCTATGTATGTTGCAGAAGTTGCTAATCCAAAAAAAGGCGATTATATAATTGATGTTTGTGCTGCACCTGGTGGGAAAGCCTTGCATCTAGCTGAAAAGCTAAAAGATACCGGAAGAGTAGAAGCAAGAGATTTGACAAATAAAAAAATTGATTTAATACTTGAAAATATTAAACGTTCCGGTTTACATAATATTAAAACAAAAAGATTTGATGCTTTAGTGATTGACGAAAAAGTATCAAATCTAGCTGATATTGTTATAGCTGATTTGCCTTGTTCAGGTTTGGGTATTATTGGTAAAAAACCAGATATAAAATATAAAATGACTGAGGAAACTACAGAGGAACTTGCCAAGCTTCAGGGTGAGATTTTAAATGTAGTGTGTAATTATGTTAAACCAAAAGGAAAATTAGTTTTTAGTACATGTACAATTAATAAACATGAAAATGAAGATAACGTTGAAAATTTCTTAGCTAATCATCAAGGATTTAAATTAGTTGGAATGAAGCAACTTTTACCTGGTTATGATGAGGGAGATGGGTTCTTCATATCTGAAATGATAAGAGAATTTTAGCTTTAATATTTTTTATACTAAAGTGATGTTTTTGTTTAATACCATGATAAAATGCCTAGTAATTGAGAAATAAAATTAGTACAATAGAAAAGGATTTATGATTTGATAGAAAAAATAGATTTAGGTAATTTGGATTATGAAGAATTGAATAAATTAATTCTTTCTTGGAATGAAAAATCCTTTCGTGGCAAACAGATTTATGAGTGGATTCACAAGAAATTAGTATCAAATATTGATGATTTTTCTAATATTTCCAAAGAATTAAGAGAAAAATTAAAAGAAGAAACTCATTTAACTAAATTAGAAAAACATACAGTTCTTCATTCAAAAAAAGATAAGACTAACAAATATCTTTTTCAGCTAGAAGATGGTAATATAATTGAAAGCGTATGGATGAAATATGACTATGGTAATTCTGTATGTATTTCTAGTCAAGTAGGATGTAGAATGGGTTGTAAGTTCTGTGCTTCTACAATTGGTGGACTAAAAAGAAATCTTACTGCATTTGAAATGTTAAGTGAGATTTATGAAATTCAAAAAGACACCGGTGAAAGAGTTTCTAATGTTGTAATCATGGGAACCGGAGAGCCTCTTGATAATTTTGATGAAATAGTAAAGTTTATTAAAATGCTAAGCGATGAACATGGACTAAATATTAGCACTCGAAATATTACCCTTAGCACCTGCGGTATTGTCCCCAATATTATTAGACTAGCGGATTTAAAGTTACCTATTACATTTGCACTATCTCTTCATGGTACAACCCAAGAAAAACGTAAGAAGGTGCTACCCGTTGCAAATAAATACCATTTGCCGGAAGTAATAGATGCTTGTAGATATTATTCTGATACCACAGGAAGGCGAGTAAGCCTTGAATATAGTTTGATAGACGGCAAAAATGATACAAAAGAAGATGCAGATGAACTTATAAAAATTGCTAAAAAAATAAAGGCTCATATTAATTTAATTCCTGTAAATCCAATTGAAGAAAGAGATTTTAAGAAACCTGATAAAACCAAAATCGAAAAATTCAAGAATGAACTTGAAAAAAATGGTATAAATGTTACTATTAGAAAAGAGCGCGGAAGTGATATTAATGGTGCTTGTGGGCAATTACGTCTAGGTGCTATGAAAGAAAGGTATACATAAAATAATGAAATATTATGCTATGACAGACATAGGCAGAAAAAGAGAAGTAAATCAAGACTATGTATTTGCAACAGATTCACCTATCGGTCCATTTCCTAATTTGCTAATTGTTGCAGATGGAATGGGAGGACATAAGGCTGGAGATTTTGCATCTAAATTTACGGTGGAAACTTTTATAAAAGAGCTTGAAAAGACACCTCTTGATAAGCCTAAGGAGATTTTGAAAAATATTACTGAAATTGCAAATAAAAAACTAATCCAAGTTGCAGGTACTGATGTTAAACTTGATGGCATGGGAACAACTCTGGTTGTTGCTACAGTTCTTGCAAATACATTGTATTTTTCAAATGTTGGAGATTCAAGGCTATATGTTATTGGAGATAAAATCCGTCAGCTTTCAAAGGATCATAGTGTAGTTGAAGAGTTAGTTAGGCTGGGAGGTATTAAAGCAGAAGATGCTAAGAACCATCCGGATAAAAATAAAATTACAAGAGCCATTGGTGTAACTGATGATGTTGAAGTAGATGTATATGAATATAGACTTAAGCGTGGTGAATATATTCTAATGTGTACTGATGGTTTGTCTAATATGGTTGAAGATGAAGATGTTTTCGATATAGTTAAATGTAGCAGAGATGTTGTTGAAGCAGTTGAAATGCTTATTGATAGAGCTAATGAAAATGGTGGCGGCGATAATATTGGAGTAGTCCTTGCCAAGCCGCTACAAGAAGAGGTAAGGGTATGGTAAGAGACGCAATATTTTTAGCGGATAGATATGAGGTTATTGAAAAAATTGGTAGTGGTGGTATGGCAGATGTGTATAAAGGTAAAGACCATAAGCTAAATCGCCTTGTAGCTATTAAAGTACTAAAAAAAGAGTTTAGAGAAGATGAAGAATTTGTAAGAAAATTTAAATATGAAGCTCAAAACGCTGCTGGTTTACTACATCCAAACGTAGTTAATGTTTATGATGTTGGTGAGGACAGAGGTCTTTACTTTATGGTTATGGAACTGGTTGATGGTATTACTCTTAAAGAGTACATTGGCAAAAAAGGTAAGCTTTCTTCTAGAGAAGCTATTAATATAGCCATACAGATGCTACAAGGTATTGGAGCTGCTCATCAGGCACATATTGTACATAGGGATATTAAACCTCAAAATATTATAATTAGTAGAGACGGTAAGGTAAAGGTAACTGATTTTGGTATAGCTAAGATGGTTAGTTCACATACAGTTGCCAATACAGCTATGGGATCAGTTCATTATTCTTCACCTGAACAGGCAAGAGGAAGATATAGCGATACTAAAAGTGATATTTATTCTTTTGGTATAACTTTATATGAAATGGTAACTGGCAAAGTTCCTTTTGATGGAGAAACAACCCTTGAAGTAGCTATGAAACATTTGAAGGAACCAATTGTACCTCCAACTCATTATTCTCCGTATATTTATCATTCTCTTGAAATGGTTATTTTAAAATGTACTCAAAAAGAGCCGGAAAGAAGATATCCTGATACAGATGAAGTTATTGAGGATTTAAAACGATCTTTAATTGAACCGGATGGAGATTTTGTTTTTATTCCACCTTTAGCTACAAGTACTAGTGAAGTTATTAATTTAGATGATGACGATTGGGATAAAACCAGAAGTTTTGATGATGATTTTGTTGATGAATTAGATGACGACGAGCTTGTAGAGGATGAAGACACAGCACCAGGTTTTGGCAAAAAAAGAGGTAAAAAGAAAGGCGGAAGAGGAGAAGAGATAAACTCTTCTATGAATAAAGTTGTTAAAGTTCTTATGATAGTTCTTGCGGTTATTATAGGAATAATAATCATTGTGGTAGCAGGCAATGCTATCGGTGGTTGTACCGGCCCGGGAACTACAGATTCAAGTGGTAAAGTAAAGGTTCCTGATGTTGTAGGTAAATCCGAAGATGATGCAATTTCGGCTTTGAATAAAAGAAATTTAGGTTATCAAGTTGTTGAACGAGCTGAAAGTGAAGAATATGACGAAGGCATAGTATTCAAACAAGGCACTGAAGCCGGAAAGAAAGTAAAGAAAAATACAAGAATAAAGATTTGGATTAGTTCCGGTAAAAAAGGTGAAAATGTAACAGTGCCGGATGTGGTAGGAAAAGACGAAGATACAGCGACTCAAGAATTAGCTGATTTAGGATTTGAAACAACAGTGGATTACCAAAACAGTGATGAAGTTGAAGAAGGTAAGGTAATAAGCACAAGTCCTGCTGCAGGAACTGAAGCAGAAAAAGGAAGTACAGTTACAGTAGTAGTAAGTAAAGGTGAGGAAAGTAAATACGTTACTATTCCGGATGTTGTTGGCATGAATGTTAATGATGCAACAGCTGCATTAACAGCAGCAGGAATTAATCAATCAGATATTACAACTACTTTCGAATCTAGTGAAACAGTTGGTAAAAATGAGGTTATTTCTCAGACTCCAGGTAGTGGAAAAGCACCAGAAGGTACGACCGTTTCTATAACTGTAAGTACGGGACCAAAAGATGTATCAGTTACTATTCCTACAAATATAGTTGGTAACAGCCAAAGTAATGCAACTAGTATTCTTCAAGGAGCAGGACTTAATGTAAATGTTGTCTATGCAAATAGTGAAGATGAAGATGCTGGTAAAGTTGTAAAAGTATCTCCGGGTCAAGGCTCAAAAGTTAAACCAGGTGCCACAATCACAATTACGGTTGGACAAGGGTCAGGAACTCAAGGCGGAAATACAAATCAATAGAATAAATTTTATTTATAGCTTATTGTATATTTTTGTACAATAAGCTATCTTGTGTAAAGAGAACATTTATGTTCTATCATGATTGAGGTATGTGTGGAAGGTAAAATAATAAAAGGAATTGCAGGTTTTTACTATGTTGATGTAGCAGAATCTGGAATATATGAATGTAAAGCCAAGGGTGGCTTTCGTAAACAGCATATTAAGCCTTTAATTGGAGACCAAGTTGTAATTGAAGTTTCTGATTATGAGGAAAATATTGGTACAATTATAGAGGTATTGCCAAGAAAATCCTCATTAATTAGACCGGAAGTTGCAAATGTTGATCAAATTCTTCTCATATTTGCACTAAGTAATCCAAAACCCAATATTAGACTTTTGGATTCTTTTCTTGTAATGCTTGAAGAAAAAAGAATACCTGTTGTTTTACTTTTTAACAAGGAAGATTTAGTTTTGGGCAAAGAAACAGATGGATTACCTGAACTATATGAGAATGTTGGGTATAAAGTTTTTGTAACCAGCGTTAAAAATCAGGGTGGATTAGATTTATTAACCAAGTCCTTAAAAGGAAAAACTACAGCTCTTGCAGGCCCATCAGGTGTGGGAAAGTCTTCACTAATGAATTATCTTTTACCTGAAGCTTCGATGGAAGTAGGAGAAGTAAGTAAAAAGATTGCAAGGGGTAAGCATACCACTAGACATGCAGAAATTTTTAGGCTGGATAATGATACTTTTATTATGGATACACCAGGTTTTACTTCTCTACGATTAGAGGATGTAACTACGGATTCATTAAAATATGACTTTTTAGATTTTATGGGTTATAATGATAAATGCCGTTTTTCCGGATGCAGTCATATTCATGAGCCAGAATGTGCAGTGAAAAAGGCTGTGGAAGAGGGAAAGATTGACGAAAGTAGGTATGAAAGTTATGTGGGGATATATGAGGAACTGAAGGAAAGAAGAAAGTTTTAATGTAATGTATTAAAGTGAATAAAATGAGAAAAGTTGAGGTTAGTTTTATGTGTAAGAATATTCTTTCTCCGTCGATTTTATCGGCAGATTTTAAGGTTTTAGGTGAACAGATTAGAGAGACTGAAAAGGCTGGGGCACAGTTTCTTCATTTTGATGTTATGGATGGTAAATTCGTTCCTAGTATTTCTTTTGGGATGCCAGTTTTGAAGTCTATACAAGATGCAAGTAGTCAGGTTAAGGATGTTCATCTTATGATTGATGAGCCTATTCGATATGTAAAAGAATTTGCGGAAAGTGGAGCAGATATAATTACTTTTCACATTGAGGCAACTGATAAACCGGGGGAAACAATAGATGAAATCAAAAAATATAATTGTAAAGCTGGGGTAACTCTTAAACCCAAAACACCGGTATTTGAAATACTTGATTATATTGATAAAGTAGATATGATACTTGTAATGAGTGTTGAACCTGGATTTGGAGGACAGAAGTTTATTCCGGAAAGTTTAGATAAAATACGAGCAATTCGAAAAGCAGCAGATGAAAAAGGAAAACCAGATTTTCTCATAGAAGTAGATGGTGGAATAAATATAGAAAATGTAAAAACAGTCATAGAAGCAGGAGCCAATGTAATTGTATCCGGCTCTCAAATTTTTAAAGGTGATATATACAAGAATACTAAAAATTTCTTGGATATTATGTCATAAAACCTAGCTTATTAAAATGCACCACCCCCAATAATATTGATAAAGTTGAATGAAAACAAACAATAAAATAGTGAAGAGTTAAAAAAGTAATTGTGATATTATTTTATTTTCACTAAGACATGTAATAACTTTTTAAACTCTCAGGAGGAAGAAAATGAAACTTGGAATAGTAGGATTACCAAATGTAGGGAAGAGTACCTTATTTAATTCATTAACAAAAGCAGGAGCAGAATCAGCAAATTATCCCTTCTGTACAATAGATCCGAATGTTGGAGTGGTTCCGGTACCAGATGAAAGATTAAATGTACTAGGAGAAATGTATAACACTAAGAAAATTGTACCTGCAGTAATAGAATTTGTTGATATTGCTGGTCTTGTTAAAGGTGCATCAAAGGGAGAAGGATTAGGAAATCAATTCCTTGCAAATATTAGAGAAGTTGATGCTATAGTTCATGTGGTAAGATGCTTCGAAGATTCTAATATAATCCACGTAGACGGTTCAATTGATCCTCTTCGTGATATAGAAACAATTAATCTAGAACTTATTTTCTCTGATTTAGAAATATTAGAAAGAAGAATATCTAAAGCTGTAAAAGTATCTAGAAATGATAAAAAGGCTGCAAAAGAATTAGAATTATTAAATAAAGTAAAAGCTCATCTTGAGGCAGGTAAAAAGGCAATTACATTTGAAGAAGATTTAGATGAAGAGGAAGAAGAATGGCTTGGAAGCTATAATCTTCTTACTGCTAAACCTACAATATATGCTGCAAATGTAAGTGAAACGGACCTGGCTGATGATGGAGATAATAACGAATTTGTTGGAAAAGTAAGAGAATTTGCAAAAGAAGAAAACAGTGGTGTGTTCGTAATCTCTGCAGAAATTGAACAAGAAATGGCAGAGCTTGAAGAAGATGAGAAGAAAGACTTTCTTGAAGATTTAGGGGTGCAAGAATCAGGATTAGATAAACTTATAAAAGCAAGTTATAGAATTTTAGGGCTTATGAGTTTCCTTACGGCAGGAGAACCGGAAGTAAGGGCTTGGACTATTAAAATTGGCACTAAAGCACCACAAGCTGCCGGAAAAATACATACAGATTTTGAAAGAGGATTTATTCGTGCAGAAGTTGTTTCTTATGATGATTTAATCTCAAATGGAAGCATTGCAGCAGCTAAAGAAAAAGGTCTTGT
>JAISGP010000014.1 GCA_031263035.1 Lachnospiraceae bacterium
CAAGTCCAAGAGAATTCTGGAGTTAGAATACCACATTTTCTATATTCACCAACAGAACCAACTATAAGTTCATCAGGAAAGATATGAACACTAAGATTACTCATACAATCATAAAAAGCTCTGGCACGTCTAATTGAAATAGGTAACCCTTCAGTTTTTTTATGAGACCATGTCCACCAGTAGGCTCTCTCTGTAGAAATATGTGGCTTTTCATTTATATAATTTTGTCGTATTCTTTCAATTCTATCTGTTAACATCTTATACCCCCTCAAAACAATTTTTAGATAATTCAAATTATAGCATAAGAGTAATAAGAATATAACTGCAAATAGATAAAATTTAAAATTAAATATTAATATTCTAAGGGAATTATTGATAAATTTTCAATAATGTGCTAATAATTTTTTATTAAACAGAAGGATAGTTTTTATTGATTTTCTTATTATATTCTAGTAGAATTAAATTTGTTTGGAGGGTGAGAAATTGAATGAAATCACAAAGGTAGCTTTAGATGCCATGGGTGGAGATAATGCTCCAAAAGAAATGGTAAAAGGAGCTTTAGAAGCTATTAACAGTAATGAAGAATTAAAAGTATACTTAGTTGGACAAGAAGCAAGAATTAAAGCTGAATTAGAAGGCATTAGTTTTGATAAGAGTAGACTTGAGATAGTTCATGCTACTGAAGTTATTGAAACTGCTGAACCACCAGCTAATGCTATAAGAAATAAAAAGGATTCCTCTATTGTAGTAGGTCTTAAATTAGTTAAAGATGGAACTTGCGATGCTTTTGTTTCGGCAGGAAGTACCGGGGCAGTATTAGTTGGAGCTATTGGTATTGTTAGAACTATTAAAGGTATTAAAAGACCAGCTTTAGCACCATTTTTACCTACAGAAAAAGGAGTTTCTCTTTTAATTGATTGTGGAGCTAATGTAGATGCAAGACCAGGTGAACTTCTTCAATTTGCAAAGATGGGTTCTATATATTATGAGAATACTATTGGAAAAGAAAAACCAACAGTTGGGATTGTAAATATCGGTGCAGAAGAGGATAAGGGAAATGCTTTAGTTAAGGAAACTTTTCCACTTTTAAAAGCTTGTGATACAATTAATTTTATTGGAAGCTGTGAAGCAAGGGATATACCTTCAGGATACTGTGATGTTATGGTTACAGAAGCATTTGTTGGAAATGTTGTTTTAAAAATGTTTGAAGGTGTAGGAAAAACCTTGATTAGTGAATTAAAAAAGGGTATCATGTCTAGTATAAGAAGTAAACTTGCTGGTGTTCTACTTAAACCTGCATTAAAAAAGACTTTAGCTAAATATGATGCAAATGCCTATGGTGGTGCACCAATGCTAGGTTTAAATGGGTTAGTAGTTAAGACTCATGGTTCATCTAAAGCCTTAGAAGTTAAAAACACTCTTGAGCAGTGCATAACTTTTAATAAAGCAAAGATTAACCAAAAGATTGCTGAAAGCACAAATCTTTAAGATTGAAGGAAGGGTATTATGGAATTTGAAAAATTACAAGAAATTATTGCAGATGTTTTAAACATCAATACTGATGAAATTGATACGGACACAACTTTTGTTGATGATTTAGGTGCTGACTCTTTAGATATTTTCCAGATTATTATGGGAATTGAAGAGACTTTTGATATTGAAGTACCTAATGAAGTTGCAGAAAAGATTGTTACTGTTGGTGATGCTGTAGAAATGATTAAAGGTAATAGTGCTGAATAATTGGTACAATCTGATGTTTATTTTGAGTCTGCTTTTTAGCAGACTCTTGTTATGTTTATGCTAAAAAATGATATAATTAGGAAGGTTATATGGAAAAACAACTTTATAAATTAGAAGATATAATAAAATACAAGTTTAAAGATATTGCTTTACTAGAAAAGGCTATGACACACAGTTCTTCAGCAAATGAAAGACATTTACCAAAGTATGAAAATAATGAACGTCTTGAGTTTTTAGGAGATGCAGTTTTAGAAGTTGTTACAAGTGAATTCCTATTTTTTAAATACCCCCATAAACAAGAGGGTGAACTTACAAAAATGAGAGCTTCTCTTGTATGTGAAAGAGCATTGATGTATTGTGCATCTACCTTTGGATTACCCACTTTCTTGATATTAGGTAAGGGAGAAGAAAGCACTGGTGGAAGACAGAGAGAATCTTTAATATCTGATGCTTGTGAAGCATTAATAGGAGCTATATTTATTGACGGTGGATTTGAGAGTGCAAAAGAATTTATTCTAAAATTTATTTTGATAGATGTTGAAGAAAGACAGTTAATGTTTGATAGTAAAACTATTCTTCAAGAAATTGTTCAAGGTAAATTTAAAGAACCTTTAGAGTATAGGTTACTTCTTGAGGAGGGACCAGATCACAATAAAAAATTTACTGTGGCAGTGTTTATTGGCGAAAATGAATATGCCATAGGTAGTGGTGGAACTAAAAAAGCGGCTGAACAAAGAGCTGCCTATGCCACTATATTACAATTAAAAAGTAAAGGTTAGAATTAATGCACTTAAAAAGTATAGAAATGCAGGGATTTAAATCCTTTGCACATAAGATTAAATTAGAATTTCATAATGGTATAACAGGAATAGTAGGACCTAACGGTAGTGGAAAATCCAATGTAGTGGATGCAGCACGTTGGGTTCTTGGTGAACAAAGAATTAAGCAACTTCGTGGCGGTACAATGTCTGATGTTATTTTTTCAGGTACAGAAACAAGAAAACCTTTAGGTTTTGCCCAAGTTGCTATTACTTTGGATAATTCTGATAAAAGTTTAGATATTGACTTTGATGAGGTTACAGTAGCAAGAAAGATTTATCGTTCAGGAGAAAGCGAATACATTCTAAATGGTAATGTTGTTAGGCTTAAAGATATTAATGAGTTATTCTATGATACTGGAATTGGTAAAGAAGGTTACTCTATAATTGGCCAAGGGCAAATAGATAAGATTTTAAGTGGGAAACCAGAGGAAAGAAGAGAGCTTTTTGATGAAGCTATAGGAATAGTAAAATATAAAAGAAGAAAGAACGCTTCTATTAAAAAGCTAGAGGAAGAACAAAGTAATTTAGTACGTGTTAGTGATATTCTTTCGGAATTAAAGAAGCAAGTAGGACCTCTTGAAGCACAAAGTAAAAAAGCAAAGATTTATTTAGATACAAAAGAACAACTTAAAAATTATGATATTAACTTATTTTTATTAGAAACAGAAAGATTAAATACTCAACTAGAAGAAACTGAAAAATCTTTAAAAATAAGTTCTGATGAATTAGCTGATAAAAAAAGTTCTTATGAAAAAATGAAGGAAGAGTATAATTCTATTGAATTATCTATTAATGAAATTGATAGTAAAATAGAAGAAGCTAAAAACCAAGAAAATCAAACTAATATCTTAAAAGCTGATTTAAAAAACAACATTGCTGTACTTAAAGAGCAGATTAATAGCATAAAACAAGAAAGTAAACATTATAGTTCAAGAGCAAGAAAGCTTTTTGATGAAATTAGAAATAGAGAAGAAGAGCTAGAAATAATCAATTCCGAACTTGAAGGTTTACAAAAACAGCTTAGTGAATATGAGTTAAAAAAAACAGAACTTTCAGAGAATGTTTTATCTATTGAAAATGAAATTAATGAACTAGAGCTTTCTGTATCTGAGAGCAAAAATAATATTTTGGATATTTTAAATAGTAGAGCGGATACTAAGTCTAAAATTGCTACTACTGCTAATCAATTAGAACAATTAAAACTTAGAGGCTCATATTTAGATAGAAGAAAAATCGAAGTATCTACAAGTATAAAGGCAGAAGAAAACAATCTTAAAAGAATTTCTACCTTACTTGATGATAAAAATAAAGTAGTAGATAATTATAAAAAAGATGTAGAGCTTTTAAATAAAAAAATTGATGATAAGAAGGATGAAATCGGGAAAATAAATAATAACCTTTCTCGTTCATCAAATGAACTTCATCAAAAAACAATTGATTTAAAAACCCTTCAAAGACTGGAAGAAGACTATGAAGGCTTTGGATTTGCAATTAAAAAAGTAATGGAGCAAAAGAAGAATAACTCTAAAGTTATTGGTGTTGTTGCAGATCTAATTCAAATTGAGAAAAAATATGAAACAGCTATTTCCATTGCTTTAGGTTCAAATGTTCAAAATATAGTTACGGAAGATGATGAAAGTGCTAAAGAAATGATAGCATTTTTGAAAAAAAACAAATTCGGTCGTGCTACATTTTTACCTTTAAATTCTATACATTCATCAAATTATAGTTTTGATAAAGAATTTTTGAAAGAAGAAGGCGTTATTGGGGTTGCAAGTGATTTAGTATCTTCTGAAGAGAAATATAGTAATTTAATTAAGAATTTACTTTCTCGTACATATGTTGTAGAAGATATTGATATGGCTTTAAAGCTTGCTAGGAAATATAAATACTCAAAACGTATTGTTACAATAGCTGGTGAACTATTAAATCCAGGTGGTTCATTAACTGGTGGAGCCTTTAAGAAAACTAATAATGTTTTTTCTAGAAAAAGAGAAATAGATGAATTACAAAGCTTGGTTTCTGAATTAGAAAAAACCATTAAAAATCTTAATATACAAAATGAAGAAGAAAAGAATAATAGAGATAAATTATATGAAGATTTAAATCTTAAAAAACAAGATTTAAATCAGATTTTACTTGAGTTAAATACCATAGAAAATGAAAAAAATCAAAGTTCTAATACTTTAGATAATCTAAAAAAAGAAAATAAGGTCGCAGAAATTAATAGAAGTAAAATTGAAGATGAAATAGAAGCTATGGAAAATGATTCAGAATCTATTGATATTGAACTTGAGCAAAGTGAAGCTGATGAAAATAGGTTAAATGAAGAAGTATCACACCATGAAAGTCGACTAGATGAAATAACTAAAATACATGAAGAACTTCGAATTAAGTTAGAGGAAGTTAATCTTGAGTATCAAGGAATAGAGCATAAAGTTATATTTGCAAATGAAAACCGTCAGCGTATTCAAAGTGAAATTGATAATTTCAATCATGAGCAGGAGAATATTCAGCTTAAAGATACAAATACAAGTGATGAAATTAAGGCAAAAGAAAAAGAAATTATAGATTTAGAGGAAAGAATACTTAATTCAGCTGATTTGATTGAAGAAATACTTCAAGATGTTGCAGATTTAAAAAAAGAAAAAGAAAATCTTAATTTAAGCCATAAACAATTTTTATCTGATAGAGAGAATTTATCGGATACAATTAGTAGCATTGATAAGGAAGTTTATAGGTTAAATACACGTATAGAAAATATAAATACTCAAAGAGAAGATTTATATAAGTATATGTGGGAAGAATATGAGTTATCCTATGTAAATGCCTTACCTCTTAAAGATGAGGAATTAAAAGATCCAGCAAAGATTAAAAAGAATATTTCTTCATTAAAATCTACAATAAAGGATTTAGGAGATGTTAATGTTAATGCTATTGAGGAATTTAAAGAAATTAACGATAGATATGTATTCTTGAATACCCAATATGAAGACATTGTTGAATCTGAAGCTTCTTTAAGAGAAATAATTAAGAATCTTGATGAAGCTATGAGAACTAAATTTAACGCTGGATTTATTCAAATTAATGAAGAGTTTAATAAGGTATTTAAAGAACTTTTTGGTGGTGGAAAAGGAACCTTAGAACTTGAAGATAATGAAGATGATGTTCTTACTGCAAGCATAAAGATTATTGCTTCACCTCCAGGTAAAAAACTTCAAAATATGATGCAATTATCTGGTGGAGAAAAAGCTCTAACTGCTATAGCTTTATTATTTGCAATACAGAATTTAAAACCATCACCTTTCTGTCTCCTTGACGAGATTGAAGCTGCCTTAGATGATGGAAATGTTGATCGATTTGCTAAATACCTAACTAAAATGACTAAGAATACTCAGATGATAGTTATTACTCACAGAAGAGGAACCATGAACTACGCTGATAGACTTTATGGTATTACTATGCAAGAAAAGGGAGTTTCTACCCTAGTGTCTGTAAAGCTAGTGGAAGAGGAACTTGATAATTAATATTTGGAGGATTTTATGGGTTTATGGGATAAACTAGTAAAAGGACTTAGTAAAACTAGAGATAACTTTGCTGCTAGCGTTACTTCGATTTTTACCGGATATACTGCAATTTCAGAAGATTTTTATGAAGAGTTAGAAGAAGTCTTGATTATGAGTGATATTGGAGTTGATACTACTTATGATTTATTAGATAAACTAAAAGCTGTAATTAAAGAAAAAAGAATAAGTGATCCAATGGAAGTTCAGGAGATTTTTATTAATGAATTAAAAAAGATGATGGACATTTCTAAAGAGGACTATAAGTTTGAAGATGAAAAATCTGTTGTTTTAATTATTGGGGTTAATGGAGTAGGGAAAACTACATCTATTGGAAAATTAGCTATGAGATATAAAAGTGCAGGCAAGAAAGTCATGCTTGCTGCGGCTGATACCTTTAGAGCTGCTGCTACTGAACAGCTAGAAGTATGGGCAAATAGAGCTGATGTACCTATGATTTTATCGAAAGTTGGAAGTGATCCTGCATCTATTATTTTTGATGCTACAGCATCTGCTAAAGCTAAAAATATAGATATACTTTTATGTGATACAGCAGGACGACTACATAATAAAAAGAATTTAATGGAAGAATTAGGGAAAATCAATAGAATAATTGATAAAAACTATTCGGAAAGTTTCAGAGAAACACTTTTAGTTTTAGATGCTACCACAGGGCAAAATGCTTTAGCTCAAGCAAGAGAATTTAAAGAAGTTGCTGATATTACAGGAATTATACTAACTAAAATGGATGGCACTGCAAAAGGGGGAATTGCAATTGCTATTTCTCATGAACTAGGTATTCCTGTTAAATTTATTGGTGTAGGTGAAGATATATTAGATTTACAGAAATTTAATTCAAATGAATTTATTGACGCTTTGTTTGCAAAGTGATATTATATAAAGAAAAATAGAGTGCACTCTATATTTGCAACTATTTTATATAGATTGTATGATTAGATACTATGTAAAGACTAGAATGTTTTTTATATAATATCAATGGGAATTTTAGCGTATCTAGATAGTAGGGGGTAAAATTATGGGAGATTTGACTTTAAAAAAATTTGAAGAAGCTAGTGAATTAGTAAAAAAGGTAACTAATCCTACTAAACTTGTATTTAGTGAATATTTATCAGAACAGACTGGTGGCAAAGTATATCTTAAACCTGAAAATATGCAAAATACAGGAGCTTATAAAGTAAGAGGCGCCTTTTATAAAATTAGCACTATGAGTGAGGAAGCAAGAAGTAAAGGTATTATTACTGCATCTGCCGGTAATCACGCTCAAGGAGTTGCATTTGCAGCTAAAAAATATGGTGTTAGAGCTATTGTTGTTATGCCAACAGTTACTCCCCTAATTAAAGTTAATCGTACAAAAGGATATGGTGCTGAGGTTATTTTATATGGTGATGTATATGATGAATCATGTGCATACGCAGAAAAAATCGCTAAAGAACAAGGCTTAACCTTTGTTCATGCTTTTAATGATTTAGATGTTGCTACAGGTCAAGGCACAATTTCCATGGAGATTATTAAAGAATTACCCACAGTAGATTATATTCTTGCTCCAGTTGGTGGTGGTGGATTAATTAGCGGTGTATCGACTCTTGCTAAAATGCTAAATCCTAAAATTAAAATTGTAGGTGTTGAACCTAAAGAAGCTGCAAGTATGACTGCCGCATTAAAAGCAGATAAGCCGGTTACATTAAAAACTGCCAATACTATAGCTGATGGTACAGCTGTTAAATGTGTAGGAGATAAAGTTCTTCCATATGTAAAGAAAAATGTTGATCAGATGATTACTGTTGGAGATGAAGAATTAATTGGTGCATTTCTTGATATGGTGGAAAATCATAAGATGATAGTTGAAAATTCTGGTTTATTATCTGTTGCCGGATTAAAACAACTTAATCTTAAAGGTAAAAAAGCTGTTTGTATTTTAAGTGGCGGTAATATGGATGTAATTACCATGTCATCAATTGTACAGCTTGGACTTATTGGAAGAGACAGAATTTTCTCAGTATCAATTCTTCTTCCGGATAAAGCCGGTGAACTTGTTAAAGTTGCTAAAACAATTGCCGATGCAAATGGTAATGTTATTAAGCTTGATCATAACCAATTTGTAAGCACCAATAGAAATGCAGCCGTTGAGCTTGTGGTAACTATTGAAGCCTTTGGTACTGAACATAAACATGAAATTATTAAAGCATTAGAAGATGCAGGATTAAATACTAAAGAAATAGGTGCTAAGTTATAGAATAAAACTATTTTGATTTATAATGAGGGATATACTTTGTATAAGACAAAGACTAGATAAAGAACATTTTATTTCTTATTTTTTATATAGTTTAGGTATTGCAAATAAAGGAATAATATGGTATTATCCTTAAGTTGTGAATTAATGGATGGTCCTCTGTCATAAATTATTTAAGTTAAGAACATCTAAAAACATAAGAGGAGGTCACAATAATGAATGATATCATTAAAGCACTTGAAGAAGAACAATTACGTAAAGAAGATTTAGCTGATTTTAACGTAGGTGACACAATCCGTGTTCATGGTAAAATCAAAGAAGGAAACCGTGAAAGAATTCAGGTTTTCGAAGGAACAGTTCTTAAAAAACAAAATGGTCTTGGAGCTAGAGCTACATTTACAGTTAGAAAGAATTCTAACGGAGTAGGTGTTGAAAAAACTTGGCCACTTCATTCTCCAAATGTTGAGAAGATTGAAGTAGTAAGACGTGGTAAAGTAAGACGTGCTAAACTATATTACTTAAGAGACCGTGTTGGTAAGAGAGCTAAGGTTAAAGAGTTAGTTAAATAATTTGATAATCTAGTAACTGGGGACAATAATATTGTCCCTTTTTCTTATGTATGAAAGTTTAAACTATATTTAATCTTTTCAAGAATATAAATAAATACAACTATTTTTAAGCAGAGAATAAAGAATATTATTTCTATGAGACTTATATGAATATGAAAAATTAATTGAAAAGAGTATTTGTTTAATTTTTTATGTTATTATTAATACTAATATTTTGACTAAAGGGATTTAAGACTATATATGAATAAACGTGTAATTAAAAAATATAAAAGGAAAAAGCTGGGGAAGCGTCCAGTCATTAGGTTTCATTATTTAAGAGAAACTTTATTTTGGATTATAAAAATAGCATTGGTATGTGGATTGGCGTATTTTATAACGTATTTTTGGGGGCAAAGAGTAAGTATTATTGGTGATTCAATGAACCCTATATTATCAAACAAGGACGTTTGTTTAGTTAATAGAGCCACATACTTATTTGGAAATCCCAAAAGAGGAGATATAGTTGTATTTAGACCTGGTGGAAATGAAAACTCTCACTACTATGTTAAAAGAGTCATAGGTTTACCTGGTGATAAAATCTCTATTATGGAAAATACAATTTTCATTAATGGAGAAAAATTAAAAGAAAAATATAAGACTACTGAAATAAAAGATGTAGGTATTGTTGGAGATGAAATAACCCTTAAAAATGATGAGTATTTTGTTTTAGGTGATAATAGAAATAATAGTGAAGATAGTAGAAATGCAGATATTGGTAATATAAAAAAGGAATACATACTAGGAAAAGTTTGGATGAAAGTTAGTTCTAAAATCAAATTTATTTAAAAAAGTTTTGAAATGCAAATATCAAGGTCAAATAATAAGGATAAATATAAAAATGGATAATGAGAAAATATTACTTGATAATTTAGACAATGTCCATACTACACAAATGGGTATTGATAGAATTAAGAAAAATCTAAAACTAGATGTAGATGATGTTGTAGGCTGGTGTATAAATAAAATCAAAGATAAAAATTCTAAAATAGTAAGACAAGGTAAAAATTGGTATTGCGAAATAGATAATTATGTAATAACTGTAAATGCTTATAGTTATACTATAATTACAGCACATTTGAAAAAAGATTAAAATGAAAGAAGTAATGTATGAAAGAAAATAATCAACAAAATGATATAAAAACCAATATCCATTGGTACCCTGGGCATATGACAAAGGCTAAACGTCAGATGCAGGAAAGTATAAAATTAATAGATGTAATTATAGAGTTAGTAGATGCAAGAGTTCCTTTGGCAAGCAGAAATCCTGATATAGATGAATTAGGTAAAAATAAACCTAGAATAATTATTATGAATAAAGCTGATATGGCTTCTGATAATGAGAATACCAAATGGAAAAAGTATTTTGAAGAAAAGGGATTTCATGTTATTCTTACCAATGCTAAAACAGGTCAGGGTGTTAAATCTCTAAAAAATCAAATAACTGAAGTATGTAAAGAAAAGATTGAACGAGATAAGCGAAGAGGCATTAAAAATAGACCTATTAGAGGAATGGTATGCGGTATTCCTAATGTGGGAAAATCTACATTTATTAATTCTGTTGTGGGGAAAAGTACTGCTAAAACAGGCAATAAACCTGGAGTGACAAGAGGTAATCAGTGGATTAAACTAAATAATCAAGTTGAACTTCTAGACACTCCCGGGATACTTTGGCCTAAGTTTGAAGATCCTAAGGTTGGTATTTTACTCGCTCTTTGTGGTGGAATTAAGGAAGATGTTCTAAATGTTACTGAGCTTGCATGTTATGGCATAACAATTTTATCAAAACAAAACTCAAAAATACTGGATTTGAAATATAATATAAATACCGTGGATATTTTACCAAATTATGATATAATTAATCAGTCTGAGATTTTAACTTTCGGCGAGATTGTACTTGATAAAATAGCCGAAAGTCGAAAAATGCTTTTAAAAGGCGGATTACATGATATAAATAAAGCAGCATTAATGTTTTTAGATGATATTAGAAATGCTAAATTTGGTGGTATTACTTTTGAAATAGTAGAAGAAATTAACGAAGAATAATCATATATGAAAGCAGAGGAAGATAATGAATAAAATCTATTTTCGTGGTGATGAAGAGGAAGAGTTAAAAAACGAAGAACCTAACGCATATGGTCCTAATACATATGTTTCAACTAAGTATGCTAATTTAGTAGAAACTAAGCCATCAAATGAAGAAGCATTTGAAAAAAAAGTTGATGATGTATTAGAAAATAAAAATATCCAGAAAGAGGATATAACTCCAAGTGCAGATAAAGAAAGAGATACTAACATCAGTATAGAAAATGAAGATAATACAAAGACTAGTATTGATAATAAAGATGATACAAAGGCTAACGTTGATAATAATGTTATAGTTAATGCCAGCCAAATAAATAAAACTCGCGAGGATAAGACAGCTGTGAAGAAATCAGAAAATACTCCAACAGGGGAAAAACCTGTTAATGTTAAAAAAGAATTATTTGGTTGGGTAGTATATATTGCTATTATTATTGCTATTTCATTTTTAATAGTTAAATTTGTTGGAATGAGAACCACAGTAAGTGGTAGTTCAATGAATAACACATTATATAATGGAGATCAACTTATAATTAACAAAATCGGATATAGACTTCATAAGCCAGAGAGATTTGATATAATTGTTTTTCCATATCAGTATAAAAAAGACACATATTATATTAAAAGAGTAATCGGTCTTCCGGGAGAAACTGTTCAGATTAAAGAAGTTGATGGGAACGGATATTACGTATTTATTAATGGTAAACAACTTAAATCTGATGTGTATGGCAGAGAAGTTATGAATATGCCTGGACTTGCTGAAAACCCAATAAAACTTGGTGAAGATGAGTATTTCGTATTGGGCGATAATCGTAATAATAGCGAAGATAGTAGATTTCCAGATGTTGCAGAAATTAAAGGAAAAGATATTGTAGGGAAAGCTTTCTTTAGAATATATCCTTTTAAGGATTTTGGATTGATTAAACATAAGTAAGAAAAAGGGGAGAGTGTGATGTTCATGCTCTCCTTATTTCATAAAGGAGAGTTATGAATAAGACAGAGATTGCAAGAGAGGAAAAGAGAAGAGAGAAGCTTGAAAAGGAGCGAGTTAGAATAGAGGGTATGAAGGTATACGAGAAGGAATATGCTTCTTGTGGTTTTATTTGCGGTATTGATGAGGTTGGCCGTGGTCCTTTATGTGGACCTGTTGTAGCTGGAGCAGTTATTTTAGATCCTAATGTTGAAATTTTATATTTAAACGATTCTAAAAAACTTTCTGAAAAAAAGAGGGAAGTTCTTTATGACGAAATAATGGAGAAAGCTATTGCTGTGTCAGTAGGTATTGTAGATGAAAAAGTCATTGATGAAATAAACATTCTTCAAGCTACTTATGAGGCAATGAGACGTGCTATAGAAGGTTTAAAAACTAAGCCTAATATTTTATTGAATGATGCTGTTACTATTCCTGAAATAGATATAAAGCAAGTTCCTATAATAAAAGGAGATGCTAAGTCGGTATCCATTGCAGCTGCAAGTATAATTGCAAAGGTTACAAGAGATCGAATGATGAAAGAATTAGATGAAAAATATCCTATGTATGGTTTAAAATCTAATAAGGGATATGGAACCAAAGAGCATATTGAAGCTATTAAAAAATATGGTCCTTGTGAAATTCATAGAAGAACATTTATAAAAAAGTTTATTTAATGTTTTATTTAAATAATCCATAAAAACACTTATAAGCTCCTCTTTTGATGATTTTATAAAATATAGCAAATATTAGAATGAATTTTAAAAGTTTTATAAAATGTATAGACACGGTACAGTTACTTGTATACAATGAATAAGAATTGATACGATAAATACATATGAATAAAAGAACAATTGGTGCTTATTACGAGCAAAAAGCTATTGAATATCTTAAAAGTATAGGCTATAGAATTATTGAAACTAATTACAGATGTCATCTTGGTGAGATTGATATAATAGGCAAAGATAAAGAATATCTTGCCTTTATTGAAGTTAAATATAGAAAAAAAGAAAGCCAAGGCTATCCTTACGAAGCTGTGAATTATGTAAAGCAAAGGAAAATATCTAAAGTTGCTTCTCATTATATAATTACTCACAAGAAAGCTTTTGACTATCCCTGTAGGTTTGATGTAATAAGTATTTTTGATAAGGAAATTGAATTATTCAAAAATGCTTTTGACTATATATGATAGTTTGATTTATCAAGAGAATAAATATATCTTTTTAATATGATATCGTTTAGTAAATTAGGTATAGATAAAATTTAATTATTACTTTATGGTCAAATATATCTTTAATTAGCATATTAAATAAAAAAAGATATACTATAGTTGTTTTTAAGATTTGATAATTGAAAAGGATATGAAATATATTACATGGAAAAACAATTAAAATATAAAAATGATTTAAGAATAATTGATGAGATAAATAAAGATGGTGTTTTATATCTTTCATATCCTTTATTAGCGGATACTGGTTTAGTAGTCGATGGTTTTTCAACTAAAATTGGTGGTGTTAGTAAAGGATACTGCAAATCCATGAATATAAGCAAAACTCGTGGTGATAATCCTGAAGATATTGAAGAAAACAAAAAATTATTAGGAAAAGTTATGGGATTTGACCCAAATCACATGGTTTATACCCATCAAACTCATACTACGAATGTTAAAAGGGTAGGAAAAGCTGATTATGGTAAAAGTTTTCTTGACACAGATGGGCTTATCACTAATGAAAAACACGTAGTTTTAGTTACATTTTTTGCAGATTGTGTCCCATTATATTTCTTAGATCCAGTCAATAAAGCCATAGGTTTATCTCATTCTGGTTGGCGAGGTACAGTTAATCGAATGGGTAAGGTTACTATAGAAATGATGACTAAAGAATTTGGAACAGATCCAAATGACTTGATTTGTGCCATAGGACCTTCTATTTGCAAAGATTGTTTTGAGGTAGGAGATGAGGTCGTAGATGAGTTTAAGAAGGCTTTTGATAAAAAGTACTATGACGAATTATTTGAGAGATATCCTAATGGAAAGTACCATATAGATTTATGGAAAGCAAATGAGATAGTTTTAATGGAAGCAGGAGTAAGGTGGGATAACATAGCAGTTACCAATGTGTGCACAATGGAAAATAGTGACCTATTATTTTCTCATAGAGTAGTAGGCTTTGAAAGAGGAAATCTAAGTGCATTCTTGGAACTAAAATAAAATGAAAGACTATATTTTTAAGTAAATTTAATATTTGATTTAGGTTAAAGAGTTTAAGCTTATTTAGCTGTTTTACAGTAATAAGGGAACTAAAAAGTCAAACTTAAATCCAGATATTAGATTTCATTTCTCGGAGGTTTTTATGTTATTTCAAGTACTATCTGTAACAGAGGATGTGAGTAAGGAAGCGGAGAAAACGGTGGATGATGCTAATCAAGTAATAACCTATTTATCAAAACATGTTGATGATTTAATTCAATTTGCTATTAAAGTATTAATAGCTTTAGCATGTTTTTTTATAGGGCGGATTATAATAAAATATGTTGTTATATTTGTAAAAAAAGCTCTAATTAAAGCTAGTATTGACACAGGTGTAAGCCAATTTACAGCATCATTAACTAAGACTGTATTATATATATTGCTTATTTTTTCAATTGCAACAAAGTTTGGCTTCGATACTGCATCAGTAGCAGCAATTCTTGCTTCAGCAGGTTTAGCACTAGGTTTAGCTCTCCAAGGAAGTCTCAGTAATTTAGCAGGTGGTGTCCTAATTTTACTTATGAAACCTTTTAAAGTTGGGGATTATATAATTGAAGATACCCACGGAAATGAAGGTACCGTTGAGGAAATTAAAATAATTTATACAAAACTTATTACTATTGATAATAAAATTATTGTTATTCCAAATGGAGTATTAAGTAACAGTTCTCTTACAAATGTAAGTACAATGCCTTGTCGAAAATTAGATTTAATGTTTTGCGTTTCCAATAATGAAAATATAGAAAATGTAAAAAAGATTATTAGGCAGGTTCTAGATAAAAGTAATAGTGTTAAAAAAGATGATGAGATTAATATCTATGTAGCGGAGCTTCTTCCAAATGGAATTAAAATTGGCGTAAGATTTGGAGTTTATACGAAAGATTATTTTGATGCTAAGGGAGAAATACTACAAGCAGTTAAAGAAGCTTTTGATAGTAATGATATTAAAGGTCCTGCTTATGTAGTTGCGAATTATCAGATAAATGAAATAAACTAAAAAAAAGACGATAACATAAGTATTGTTTTTAAACATACTTATTTCCTAATATTTGTTCCCTATAAATATCTGCCTAACTTGGGTAAGCGAAAGCTTAACTATAGTTAGGTGGATTTTTTTATAAAGTTAGGTATTTGGAATTATCAATAAAGTTTTATCTGATGAAGTAGTTTTTTAAAATATGACATGCAGTTGTCCGATTATTCATGTATAATAAAGATATTGATTGATGAAAACAATAGGTAAACATGAAAACTTATACGGAGGTATTTAAATGAGTAAATACGACAAATTATGGCAATATGTAAAAAATGATGGTCGTGAGTGTTTTAAGCTCACCCAAGAAGATATTAAAGAAATACTTGGATTTCCCATGGATCATTCTTTTTTGAATGCAAAAAAAGAACTTCTTGCTTTTGGATATCAGGTGGGAAAGATTTCTTTGAAAGATAAGACGGTTATGTTTAACAAAATAAATGATTAAATTGATGAGGAGTTTATCTGTAAACATCTATATAACATCATACTCGCTGAGCTCCCGTTTGACTTCTAAATGACATTGATGGGGGGGTTGTCTGTAATATTTCATTAAAAATAATGATTTCGCTGAGCTCACATTCGCTATCGCTCATGTATCGCTCCCGTTTGACTTCTAAATAATATTGATAATAATTTTATCTGTAAAACCTTACCCATAAATTCATGTTCGCAAACTCACATGAACTTACGAATAAGGTTTTATACTACCAATTTATTAAGTGCTTTAGCTTACACAACAAGTTGTGACGCTCAACCACTTAATAATTGGTACAGATAAAATCAAAATAGTTCCTTGTGAGTTGGGGTTGAATTTTATGGGTGTTTTGGATATAATTATCAATGTTACTTATTAGTTTATTCGCTGAAATAGCTCAGTTGGTAGAGCACTTCACTCGTAATGAAGGGGTCGTCGGTTCGAATCCGATTTTCAGCTTCTTTGGCAGCGTTTAGCTGCTTTTCTATTAATATAGTATAATGAGTTATTTAAAAAGTTATAGATATTTATACTAGTTTTCTTAAATTAGATAAGATTTTAGTATTTACGATGTTTTGGATGGTATTATGAATAAGAGGAATTATCAGTTAGAGCTTGATAAGATTATTGAAAATATTAATAATGAAAAAGTAGCAAATGGAGTAGATAACTCAAGATTACTTTTACATGCTTGTTGTGCTCCTTGTTCTTCTTATGTGTTAGAGTATTTACATGAGTTTTTCGATATTACTATTCTTTTTTATAATCCTAATATTGAGCCTGAGAGTGAGTATGCTTTTCGACTATCTGAGCTTAAGAGATTAATTCAAGAAATGAATTTTACTAATATTAATATTGTTACAAGTAGGTATGATAATGTCAAATTTCACCAGCTTGTTAAAGGGTTTGAAGATGAAAGAGAAGGTGGAAGTAGATGTAGGAATTGTATTACGCAGAGATTAGAAGAGGCAGCTAAGTACGCTAGTGAACATGGTTTTGACTATTTTGCTAGTACTTTAACTATAAGTCCAATGAAAAACGCTACAATGATTAATGAAATTGGACAGGAATTAGAGAAGAAATACAATATTCGGTTTTTGCCATCTGATTTTAAAAAGCGAAATGGTTATAAAAGATCTATTGAATTATCTCATGAATATAACTTATATAGACAGAATTATTGTGGTTGTATTTATTCGAAACAAAATAGTTAATATATGGAAAGTTAATTAATACTGTAAACAAATTTGGAGGACAAAATGGCACAACTTTGGGGTGGAAGATTTGAAAAGGAAACAGATAAGCTTGTATATGATTTTAACGCATCTATAGGTTTTGACAAAAGAATGTATAAGCAAGATATTGAAGGAAGTTTAGCTCATGTTAAAATGCTTGGAAAATGTAAGATTTTAACAGAAGAAGAAATGAATAATATTATTTCTGGTTTAAATGGTATATTAACAGATATTGAAGCCGGAAAACTTGAAATCACTTCTGAATATGAAGATATACATAGTTTTGTTGAGGCTATTCTTACAGAAAGAATTGGTGATGATGGTAAAAAACTTCATACAGGTAGAAGTAGAAATGATCAAGTGGCTACAGACACTAAGCTATATACTAGATATGAGATAGAAGAAATTAAAATCAGAATAAAACATTTATTAGAAGTATTAGTTAATATTATTTCTGCAAATATGGAAACATATATGCCTGGTTTTACTCATTTGCAAAAAGCTCAACCGGTTACTTTATCTCATCATATGTCAGCTTACTATGAAATGTTTTATAGAGATTATATGCGACTTTCTAGTATTCTTGAAAGAATGGATACTTGTCCTTTAGGCAGCGGTGCTCTTGCGGGTACAACTTATCCTTTAGACAGACAATATTCTGCAGAACTGTTAGGTTTTAAAGGTCCTACTTTAAATAGTATGGATGGAGTTTCTGATAGAGATTATATTATTGAAGTATTATCAGCAATTTCAACAATAATGATTCATTTAAGCAGATTTTCAGAAGAAATTATTTTATGGAACTCAAATGAATATAGATTTGTAACTATAGATGATGGTTACAGTACCGGTAGTAGTATTATGCCACAAAAGAAAAATCCTGATATTGCCGAATTAGTAAGGGGTAAATCCGGTAGGGTTATTGGAGATAATATTGGATTTCTTGTTACTATGAAGGGATTACCTTTAGCCTATAATAAAGATATGCAAGAGGATAAGGAAGGAGTTTTTGATGCCATTGATACTGTTAAAAGTTGTTTGACTTTATTTGCAGGAATGATGGATACAATAACTTTTAATAAAAGTATTATGGAAGAAAGTGCTAAGGCTGGATATACTAATGCTACTGATGTAGCAGATTACTTAGTTCTTAAGGGTATTCCATTTAGAGATGCTCATAGTATTGTAGGGAAGCTTGTTTTAATTTGTGATAAGGAAAAGATTTCTTTAGATCAACTTCCTTTAGATGAATATAAGTCATTATGTGATGCTTTCGATGAGGATATTTATGAAGCGATTTCCATGAAAACTATAGTAGATAAGAGAAAAACTATAGGTGGTCCAAGTAAGGATGCTATGAAGCAGGTTTTGGAAATATATGAAAAACAGTTGAAGGACTTAAAGTAATATTGCAAATAAGAAAAATAACATTTTATAATTTTACACATTAGATTTAGTACAAATAATAGTATACAATACAAATTAATAAGTATTTATTATTCAAGAATTAAAAAGTTGAATTATATTTTTGAAATTAAAAAAATTAATTATTTAGTTACTTAATAAAAATAGTTTTTTAGAGATTAGCAATATAATTAAAAAGTAAAAATATAATTGTATTGTTAAATGATAAGGGGAAAAATATGGAGAAGAAAATTAAAGTAGGTATTTTAGGGGCAACAGGAATGGTTGGACAGAGATTTATCTCTCTTTTAAATAATCATCCATGGTTTCAGATTGTGACACTTGCAGCAAGTCCAAGATCAGCAGGTAAAAGATATGAGGATGCAGTAGGAGATAGATGGAGAATTGAAGTTCCTATGCCAAAGGAAGTAAAAGACATGATTGTCCATGATGTTATGGATGTGGAAGGCGTTGCAAATACAGTAGATATGGTTTTTTCAGCTGTTGATATGTCTAAAGATGAGATTAAAGCAATTGAAGAAGAATATGCTAAAACTGAAACACCTGTTGTATCTAATAACAGTGCTCATAGATGGACAGAAGATGTTCCAATGGTGGTTCCAGAGATTAATCCTGAACATTTTGATATTATTAAAGACCAAAGGAAGAGACTTGGAACAGAAAAAGGATTTATTGCAGTTAAGCCTAATTGCTCAATCCAAAGTTATGTACCGGCTCTTGCAGCTTGGAGAAAATTTAAGCCTAGTCAAGTAGTTGTAAGTACCTACCAAGCTATTTCAGGTGCAGGAAAAACTTTTAAAGATTGGCCAGAAATGGTAGAGAATATAATTCCATATATTGGCGGAGAAGAAGAAAAAAGCGAAAAAGAGCCATTAAAAGTACTTGGTACTTATGAAGATGGACAAATAAAATTAGCTAAAGAACCTTGGATAACATGTCAATGTATAAGAGTTCCTATCGTTAATGGACATACAGCAACTTGCTTTATTAATTTTCAAGAGAAGGTTAGTAAGGAAGAGCTTATTAAGGCTTTAGTTGAGTATAAAGGTTTTCCGCAAGAGGCAGATCTTCCATCTGCACCTAAACAGTTTATTCAATATATGGAAGAGGATAATAGACCTCAAGTTAAATTAGATGTAGATTTTGAAAATGGTATGGGTGTTTCTATTGGACGTTTAAGAGAAGATTCAATGTTTGATTTTAAATTCGTTGGATTATCTCATAATACAAAAAGAGGTGCTGCCGGTGGAGCAGTTCTTTGTGCCGAAGCGTTAGTTGAAAAGGGATATATCACCAGCAAATAATTTAATTTGCTTGCTTCTCAATATTTTAATTATATATAGTTTTGATATGTATCATATAATAAATACAAATTTGAATTATAATATTCTAGATTATTTTGATTATAACTTATTACTACAAATACATTGTAGCAATATAAATTTTTTAATTTATTTAAAGGTAATAAAAACATTTATGGGTAAATCCTTATTTATAGCAGAAAAGCCAAGTGTTGCTAAAGAATTTGCGAAGGCTTTAAAATTAAATACAAGACAAAGTGATGGTTATCTGGAAAGTGATGATGCAGTGGTTACTTGGTGTGTTGGACATCTTGTAACTATGAGCTATCCGGATAAGTATGACGAAAAATTTAAAAGGTGGAGTATGGATACTCTACCTTTTATTCCGGATACGTTTCTTTATGAAGTTATACCTGCAGTAAAAAAACAGTTTAACATTGTAAAAGGTCTTTTAAATAGAAAAGATGTTGAGACTATTTATGTATGTACTGACTCGGGACGTGAGGGAGAGTATATTTATCGTTTGGTTGCCGCCGAAGCCGGAGTTCATGATAAAAAGGAAAAGCGTGTTTGGATTGATTCTCAGACAGAAGAGGAAATCATTAAAGGCATTAAAAATGCTAAAGATATTGCTGAATACGATAATCTTGCAGCTTCAGCTTATTTGCGAGCAAAGGAAGATTATCTTATGGGTATAAATTTCTCCCGTGTACTAACTTTAAAATATGGATATGACATAAAAAAATATTTAAATGCGGATAAAAGCGTTATTTCTGTAGGAAGAGTTATGACCTGTGTTCTTGGCATGATTGTAAGACGAGAAAGAGAAATTAGAAATTTTGTTGAAACTAATTTTTACAGAGTTATTGCAAATATTACTGATAATAATCTAATCTCATTTGAAGGTGAATGGAGAGTAACTGAAGATTCCCAATATTTTAATAGCCCAGTTTTATATAAGGAAAATGGCTTTAAAAAAGAAGAAACTGCTAAAGAATTAATTGAATTTTTACAAGATGAAACGCCAATTACTATTGAAGTAAAATCAATAAATAAGAAAACTGAAAAGCAAAATCCACCATTATTATATAATTTGGCAGAATTACAAAATGAATGTTCAAAAAGATTAAAGATTAGCCCTGATGAAACTTTAAAAATTGCCCAAGAATTATATGAGAAAAAGTTAACTACTTACCCAAGAACTGATGCAAGGGTACTTTCTACGGCAGTTTCTAAGGAAATATCTAAGAATTTAAATGGATTAATGAAATATCCAGTTGCAGTGCCTTATATGGATCATATTTTGCAATCAGGATCTTATAAAAATCTTGCTAAAACAAGATATGTAAATGACAGTGCTATTACTGACCATTATGCTATAATTCCTACCGGTCAGGGATTATCAAGTTTAAATTCCTTAAAACCACAAATTAAATTTGTTTATGAAATGATAGTAAGAAGATTTTTATCAATAATGTATCCTCCGGCAATTTATAAAAAGATTTCAATTGTTGCTGAAAGAAAAAAAGAAAGCTTTTTTTCTAACTTTAAAATATTAACTGAAGAAGGTTATCGAAAAGTATTATTTCCTAAGGATAGTAACGATAAGGATACAGATAAAAGCGATGAAGAGGATATACCTGCAGATGATAAATTATTTGCAGAAATAAATAAATTAAAATCCGGCAGTAAACTTAATGTAAGTGAATTTACTATTAAAGAGGGAAAAACTTCACCGCCTAAAAGATATAATTCAGGCTCCCTTATTCTGGCAATGGAAAATGCCGGTCAACTTATTGAAGATGAAGAACTACGTGCTCAAATTAAAGGAAGTGGGATAGGTACATCTGCTACAAGAGCAGAAATAATAAAGAAACTAGTTACTATTAAATATTTAAAAATTGCAAATAAAACCCAGATAGTAACTCCTACATTAAAAGGTGAAATGATTTTTGATGTAGTGGAAGCTTCCATGTCTTCGCTATTAAATCCTGAACTTACTGCATCTTGGGAAAAAGGACTAACCTACGTAGCAGAAGGGAATATTTCTGAAGAGGAATATATGACTAAACTTGATGATTATATTGTTAGGCGAACAAATGCAGTTAAACAAAATAACTATTCAAATAATTTAAGATATAAATTTAATGAAAGTGCTAAATATTATAAGAAGTAAAAATCACCTATACATATTTGGGTTAACAAGCATATTATATATATTAGATTTATCAAAAGATTGAAAATAGTTTTATACCATTAAACTAAATAACATGAAATATAGTATTCAAATATAAAAATTGTGAAAACGATGGGAGATATAACATGTCAAATATTAAAATAACAGATTTATACAATTTAGATGAAACTATGGCAAAGCCATTACTTGAAACATTAGTTTATCCATGGGAAGCACTTCCTCTTATTAATACATTTATTTTAGATTTAGGTGAAGCCTTAGATAAGGAAAAGTATGAAAAACGAGGAGATAATATTTGGATTGCTAAATCTGCAAAGGTTTTTGATTCTGTTTATATTGATGGGCCGTGTATTATTGGTGAAAATACTGAAATAAGACATTCAGCATTTTTACGTGGCAATATTATTGTTGGAAATAATGCAGTTGTAGGTAATTCAACAGAATTAAAAAATGTAATCTTATTCAATAATGTTCAAGTACCACACTATAATTATGTGGGTGATAGTATTTTAGGGTATAAAGCTCATATGGGAGCAGGTTCAATTACTTCAAATGTAAAATCAGATAAAACTCTTGTAGTAGTTAAAAATGAAAATGAACTTATTGAAACAGGATTAAAAAAATTCGGTTCTATGGTTGGTGATGAAGTAGAAGTTGGCTGTGGAAGTATTTTAAATCCAGGAAGTGTTATAGGAAAAGGAACTAATATCTATCCCTTATCTAGTGTCCGAGGAGTAATTAAAGAAAACTCTATATATAAAAACCAAGGTGAGATAGTAGAAAGAAGATAGAGTAAACTATAAAAACATGTTCTTATGGTTTAATAATAACCTAGAAAGTCTAGAGTAATTATATTAGTTTTTAGAAGAAAAACAGTTTATCCAGAATAATTAAACATAAGAAGCTTTAAAATTTTATAATATTTATTAAATATAATAGTCATTATTTACCAAGTATTCGTAAGTAATGACTATTTTTTGTGTAATCCTATAAAGTTTGGTACAAATAATACAAAACACAGAAATTATCTTGACAAAGACTTGTATTTTCGTTAATATATCAAAATACTTTAGCACTTTAAACTTTAACACTTTAAAGTGCAAAGCTAAATTGATTTATAAAAAATAAATGAGTATTTTTAATTAAATCAATTAAAAAAGAACAATTTTTTTAAGAAGGAGGACCTGAATATGGGTATTAAACTGTTACTGTTAATTATTTTCTTTGGAATTATGATAGGTGTTGGCCTTTATTCAAGAGGTCACTCTAAAAGTGTTGAAGGTTTTGTTTTAGGTGGTAGAAACGTAGGACCATGGCTTACTGCATTTGCATATGGAACATCATATTTTTCAGCTGTAGTTTTTGTTGGATATGCAGGGCAATTTGGTTACAGATTTGGTATAGCTTCTACTTGGATTGGAATTGGAAATGCCTTTATTGGAAGTCTACTTGCTTGGGTTATATTGGGCAGACGAACTAAGGTTATGACTCAATTTTTAAATTCAAAAACTATGCCGGAGTTTTTTGAAAATCGTTTTAAAAGTGAAAATCTAAAAATATTATCAGCTATTATTATATTTGTATTTTTAATCCCATATACCGCATCGATTTACAACGGTTTATCTAGATTGTTTCAAATGGCATTTAATATACCATATACAGCCTGTGTAGTTGGTATGGCTGTGTTTACCGGTATTTATGTTATTCTAGGTGGATATATGGCAACAGCAATAAACGACTTTATTCAAGGTATTATTATGTTAATTGGAATTGTATTAGTTGTTTTAGCTGTATTAAATGGACAAGGTGGATTTATTGAAGCTATTAGAAAAATGGCAGAAATACCTAGTGATGTTCCTGTTACATTAGGACAAAAAGGAGCTTTTACATCCTTTTTTGGACCGGATCCTTTAAGTCTTTTGGGAGTTATTATACTTACTTCCCTTGGTACTTGGGGATTACCCCAAATGATAGGAAAATTTTATGCAATAAAAGATGAAAAATCCATTAATACAGGTACAGTTATCTCAACAGTATTTGCAATTGTTGTTGCAGGAGGTAGTTATTTCTTAGGGGGATTTGGAAGATTATTTCAAGGAAAAGAAATACTTGGTGCAAATGGAGAAGTTATATATGACAGTATTATTCCACATATGCTTTCAAATCTACCTGATATTTTAATTGGAATAGTGGTGATATTAGTATTATCAGCATCAATGTCCACACTAGCATCTTTAGTTCTAACTTCTAGCTCTACGTTAACTTTAGATATTATTAAAAGTAAAATTGCAAAAAATTTAAGTGAAAAAAAACAAGTTTGGGTTATGCAAGTTTTGATAGTTGTATTTATTGTAATTTCTGTTGTATTAGCTCTTAATCCACCAGATTTTATTGCACAACTTATGGGAATATCTTGGGGAGCTCTTGCAGGAGCATTTTTAGCACCATTTTTATATGGATTATACTGGAAGGGCGTTACGAAAGCAGCTGTATTTGCAAGTTTTATTACAGGAGTAGGTATAACCGTTTTAAATATGTTTTTACATTTTATTAAATCTCCAATAAATGCCGGAGCTATTGCAATGATAGCAGGTTTAGTAGTTGTTCCGGTTGTAAGTTTTATTTCACCTAAGTTAGATAAAGAATTTGTTGAAAGTATATTTTCAGTATTTGATGAAAAAGTTCTTATTTCAAAACGTAGATCAATTGATGAATAATATTTAAAAAAGCAGGGCAACCTGCTTTTTTGTTTGAAAAACTTATGATAGTAATAAAATGCAACCATAATATATAGTTACATGTAATAAGGGTAAAATTCGGTATTAGTAAACAAAAAATTAAATAAAACAGAGCGTAATCTAAGAAATTTATACAAAATCCGTAAAAATGCGAAAATATCCTTGTTTTTTTATTGAAAGTTGTTTATTATATGAGTTAGTTAAAAAAAATCAATTCAATTGATTTTTAACTATAAGGGGTACGAGGAGGAAATATAATAATGGATATTGGAAAGAAGTATAAAAAAACTTATTTTATGCCACCTGAAGTCACTTATGACTGGGTTAAGAAAACCGAAATCGAAAAACCACCTATTTGGTGTAGTGTTGACCTAAGAGATGGCAATCAAGCTCTAATTGAACCAATGCAACTAGATGAAAAGATAGAATATTTTAAAATGCTTGTTGATATTGGTTTTAAAGAAATTGAAATTGGATTTCCAGCTGCATCAGAAACTGAATTTCAATTTATGAGAGCATTAATTGATAGAAAACTTATACCAGAAGATGTAACGGTTCAAGTTTTAACTCAAGCAAGAGAACATATTATAAGAAAAACTTTTGAGGCTGTTGAGGGTGCACCTCATGCAGTTGTTCATTTATATAATTCAACTTCTGTTGCACAAAGAAATCAAGTGTTTAAAAAAGATAAAGATGAGATAAAACAAATAGCTGTAGATGGAGCAAGATTACTTCTTAAAATGGCTCAAAATACAAAAGGTAATTTTACCTTTGAATATAGTCCTGAAAGTTTTTCAGGTACAGAAGTTGAATATGCTACAGAAGTTTGCAATGCAGTTTTAGATGTTTGGCAGCCTACTTCATATAATAAAGCTATAATTAATATACCTACTACTGTAGAAAATGCTATGCCTCATGTATTTGCATCTCAATTAGAATATGTAGATAAGCATCTTAAGTATAGAAATGATGTTATCCTTTCTCTTCATCCACATAATGATAGAGGAACCGGTGTTGCAACAGCAGAACTAGGAGTTTTGGCAGGTGCAGATAGAATAGAAGGAACCTTATTCGGAAATGGCGAAAGAACCGGAAATGTTGATTTAGTTACAATGGCTTTAAATCTTATGAGTCATGGAGTTGACCCTGGCTTAGATTTTACTAATATTCTTGAAGTTAGAAAGATATATGAAAAACTTACAGGTATGAAGGTTTATGAAAGACAACCATATGGCGGCGATTTAGTTTTCACTGCATTTAGCGGTTCTCATCAGGATGCCATTGCTAAGGGCATGGATTTTCATGCTTCTCATCCGGATGAACCTTGGTCTGTTCCATATCTTCCTGTTGATCCTCGAGACATAGGTAGAAGATATGAAAGCGATGTAATACGTATAAATAGTCAGTCAGGTAAAGGTGGAATTAATTATATTCTTAAGACTAATTATGGAATTAATATTCCTGAAGGTATGCGAAGTGAAGTATCATATTTGATTAAAGATATTTCCGATAAAACCAATAAAGAAATCACACCTGAAAGAGTTTATCAGATTTTTTCTGATAATTATATTCATACACACACAACCTTCCATATTTTTGATTATCATTTTAGACAATCAGATGGAATTATTGCTGATGTAGTTATTGTAAGAAAAGATGATTCAAAGAAAGTTACTGCTAAAGGTAACGGACGTCTTGATGCAATAAGTAATGCAATTAAAGCATATTTTCATGTGGATTTTGAAATATCAAATTATGAGGAACATGCATTAACTAAAGGTTCAACATCTAAGGCGGTTGCTTTTGTTAGTGTTGTTAGTGAAGGTAAAACATATTGGGGCGTTGGAATTAATTCAGATATTATTAAAGCCTCAATTGAAGCTCTAATAGTTTCAGTTAATAAGCTTGATATAATTGGCTTTGAAAATATTGATGCGGAAACAAGAGTATCAAAGATGCTTGAATATATCAAAGCACATTACACAGATGTAACTGTTACTGATGTTGCAAATAAATTCCATATTACTAATCCATATGTTTCAAAATACATTCACGAAAAAACAGGAAAAACATTTGTGGAACATGTTAGAAATATTAGAATGAAAAAAGCAGAAGAACTAGTTTTAACAACTAATATGAAGATACATAAAATAGCTGAGATAGTTGGCTATCCATATGTAGAGCATTTCAATAGAGTATTTAAAGAATATTTTGGATGTACACCATTACAATATAGAGCTAAACTTAATCCATAAAAATCTTAGGAGCAGGCATTATGCAATACACTATCATCAATAACAAACTTAAAAAGATTGATAATTCTACTAATACTTTTAGGAAACAAAAAATAGACGAAAATATTTATAAAAAAGGTGATCCATTAATTGAGATTATTACTAAAGATGAATATTTGCATTTAAGCAAATATAACAAAGATTCCCTAGCCCATAAAGTACTTGCATCTCATATTAGAGAAATTGAGTATAGCAAAGTAGAAATATTTGCAGGTTGTGCTGTTGGAACATTTTCGGTACCAAAAGAATCTTTGATTCTATCAGAAATTCGTAATCCAATTAAAAAGATAAAGGTTAAAAAATTTGATTATGATATACCTTTTGGATTCTATTTAGATAAAACAAGTCTTCTTGTAGTGGAAGAGGATAATTTAGTAAAGAATGTTTTAGATTATATTATTACTCTTCAAGATAGTAGTATTTCAAGTGTTGGAAATGTATTTTTACTAATAATAGAGAATTTATTAAAAGATGAAACTATTATTCTTCAAAAATATGAAAATCGTTTATCAGATATGGAAGAGATGCTTTTGGATGATGTGGCAGACGATTTTGATAAAGAGATGTTAAAAATCAGAAGAGATTTACTTACTTTACAATCTTACTATCAACAATTAGCCGGTGTATTTGATATCTTAGAAGAAAATGAAAAGCAGATTTTTGTAAATGAAGATATAAGACTTTTCCTTCGTTTAGCTAAAAAAATTGATAGATTATATTCACACATTTCCCTATTAAAAGAGTATTCCATTGAACTTTGGGAATTATATAAAGCCCAGATTGATACTCAGCAGAATCAAACAATGAAGTATTTAACTGTAATTGCTACGATTTTTATGCCACTAACTCTTCTTACAGGTTGGTATGGCATGAACTTTGATAATATGCCTGAACTTGTATCAAAGCATGGATATCTTATTATAATTGTAGTAAGTATAATAATTGTTATTGCTGAGATTTGGTGGTTTAAACACAAGAAGTGGTTTGATTAAGTAATTTATCTATGGATTTTATATTGACATGGGAAAATTATAGTGATATTATAAACTCATAAAACAGAGTGCACTCTGTTTTATGAAGAAAGCTAGGGGAGATATATGAATAGAGCTTTTTCTTTAATAGTTGATAATAATCCTGGTGTTTTAAGTAGAATAGCCGGATTATTTAGTAGACGAGGGTATAATGTTGAAAGTATTACAGCAGGTGGCACCACAATACCACATTATACAAGAATTACAATTGTAGCCAGCGGTGATGAACAGATATTATCACAGATTGAAAAACAAGTTAGAAAACTTGAAGATGTTATTTCTATTAAGGTTCTAGATCCTGCTAATTCAGTAGATAGAGAATTAATAATGGTTAAGATTAAAGCATCTCCTAAAGAAAGAACTGAAATAATTACAACAGCCGATATATTTAGAGCTAAAATTGTTGATGTTGAAACTAATTTGCTAATGATTGAATTAACTGGTAATCAAAGTAAGATTGAGGCATTTCTCAAATTACTAGAAGGATATAAAATTCTTGAACTAGCTAGAACAGGAATTACTGGCTTATCTAGAGGGATTAATGAGGAAGAAAGTCTTAGTTATCTTAAAGAGCAAGAAGAAAATTAAATTTTTGCTTGATGAATTTATTTAAATTATATTTTTTTATAGAGGAGGGGACATTATGTCAAATAGAATTTTTTATCAACAAGATTGTGATTTATCAAAAATCCAAGGAAAGAAGATTGCTGTAATCGGTTATGGTAGTCAAGGTCATGCACATGCTCTTAATCTTAAGGATTCAGGAATGGATGTTGTAATTGGTCTTTATGAAGGAAGTAAATCTTGGAAAAAAGCTGAAGCTCAAGGATTTAACGTATATACAGCTGCTGAAGCTGCTAAAATGGCAGACATTATTATGATTCTTATTAATGATGAGAAACAAGCTGCAATGTATAAAAATGATATTGAACCAAACCTTGAAGAAGGTAACATGCTTATGTTTGCTCATGGTTTTGCAATTCATTTTGGACAGATTACACCACCTAAGGGTGTAGATGTAACTATGATAGCTCCAAAAGGACCTGGACATACAGTTAGATCAGAATATGAAGCTGGAAAAGGTGTTCCTTGTTTAGTAGCTGTAGAACAAGATGCCACCGGAAAAGCTTTAGATAAAGCCCTTGCTTATGCAGCTGGTATTGGCGGAGCAAGAGCAGGAGTTCTTGAAACTACTTTCAGAGTTGAAACTGAAACAGACCTTTTTGGAGAACAAGCAGTTCTTTGTGGTGGTGTTACAGCACTTATGAAAGCCGGTTTTGATACTTTAGTAGAAGCAGGATACGATCCAAGAAATGCATATTTTGAATGTATTCATGAGATGAAATTAATTGTAGATTTAATATATCAATCAGGATTTGCCGGAATGAGATATTCAGTATCTAATACTGCTGAGTATGGTGATTACATTACAGGTTCAAAGATTATTACTGATGATACTAAGAAAGCTATGAAAAAAATTCTTACAGATATTCAAGATGGAACATTTGCTAAAGATTGGCTAACTGAAAATGCTGTTGGTGCACCTCATTTTAGAGCAATGAGAAAACTTGCTGCTGAATCACAAGCTGAAGAAGTTGGAGCAGAAGTTAGAAAGCTTTATTCTTGGAGTGATGAAGATAAATTAATCAATAACTAAACTTTTAAACCCACTTCCTAGGAGGTGGGTTTTCTTATTAATATTTTTATTAAGGTTTTAAATAGTAAAATTAAAAAATAATTCCTAGTAAAATTTTTTTCTATAATAAAAATTCTTAGATATATTAAAAGTTTATATTTGTTTTTTTACAATAAAAAACCATCAAGATGGGTTAGTCTTGATGGTTTTATTAAAAAAATTTATTTCTCTAATGTATTTACAAGTTTAGTAAGACGAGAAATTTTTCTAGCACTTGTATTTTTATGATAAACACCTTTTGATGTTGCCATGCTTATTTTTTTAATAGCGATTTTAAGTGCTGCCTTTGCATCGTCTACGTTAGAAGCTTCTACAGCTGCTTCCACTTTTTTGATGTAAGTTTTAACTTCTGATTTAATTGCTTTGTTTCTAGCTGTTTTTGTTTCGATAACTAAGATTCTTTTCTTAGCTGATTTGATATTTGCCAAATCATCCACCTCCATATTATTTTTTATTTAGCTCGCTAGAGCCGGACACGGACGTTCTAACGAAACATACTGTAATATAATATATTTATAGTGCCCAATTGTCAATATATTTTTAAGAAAAAATAGAAAAAATCTTGTGTTCTCCCTTTAGAAATCTTGTTAAAATATGGGAGTTATGATAAAATAATTCATGTTGTGTATAAGTAAAATAAAGTTAAGGATGATTGTATGGAAGAAAAAGTTTCAAGAAATTTTATAGAAAATGAAATAGATAAAGATTTAAAAGACGGGGTATATAATTCAGTTTGTACTAGATTTCCACCAGAACCTAATGGTTATTTGCATATTGGTCATGCTAAATCTATTCTTTTGAATTATGGATTAAAAGAAGAGTATAATGGGGAATTTCATTTGCGATTTGATGATACTAACCCTATAAAAGAAGATGTGGAATATGTTGAATCAATAAAAGAGGATGTTCTTTGGCTAGGTGCTGATTATAAAGAACATTTGCACTTTGCTTCAGATTATTTCGATAAAATGTATGAATGTGCTATTTTATTAATTAATAAAGGAAAAGCTTATGTAGATGATTTATCTGCAAATGAAATTAGAGAATACAGAGGAACTTTAACCTCGCCAGGGAAGAATAGTCCTTATAGAGATAGAAGTATAGAAGATAATCTTAAACTTTTTGAGGAAATGAGAAGTGGAGATATTGAAGATGGTTCTAAGGTACTTAGAGCTAAGATTGATATGTCTTCACCTAATATAAATATGCGTGATCCTGTTTTATACAGAGTTGCTCATTTAAATCATCATAACACCGGAGATAAGTGGAAGATTTATCCTATGTATGATTTTGCTCACCCTATTGAAGATGCAATTGAAGGAGTAACTCATTCTATTTGTACCTTGGAGTTTGAAGATCATAGACCTTTATATGATTGGGTTGTAAGAGAATGTGAATTTGCAAATCCACCAAGACAGATTGAATTTGCTAAATTATATCTTACAAATGTTGTTACAGGAAAAAGATATATAAAAAAGCTAGTTGAGGACAAAGTTGTAGATGGTTGGGATGACCCTAGACTTGTTACGATAGCTGCCCTTAGAAGAAGGGGATATACTAAAGAAGCTCTTAGAATGTTTGTGGATATGGTTGGAGTTTCTAAAAGTAATAGTTCAGTAGACTATGCTATGCTTGAATATTGTATAAGAGAAGATTTAAAACTAAAGAAAAATAGAGTACAAGCAGTTTTAGATCCTATTAAATTAGTTATTGATAATTATCCTGAAGGTGAAATTGAGTATTTAGATGCTCCTAACAATCAAGAAAACGAAGAATTAGGAAATAGAAAAATTCCTTTCGGAAAAGAATTATATATTGAACGAGATGACTTTATGATAGAGCCTGTTAAAAAATATAAAAGACTTTATCCCGGAAATGAAGTACGTCTTATGTTTGCTTATTTTGTAACATGCACTTCTTTCGAAACAGATGAAAATGGAAATGTTACTGTAGTACATTGTACATATGATCCGGAGACGAAATCTGGTTCTGGATTTACCGGTAGAAAAGTTAAAGGAACTATTCACTGGGTTGAAAAATCTACTGCAATAAAAGCTATAGCTAGATTATATGAGAACCTTGTTGATGAAGAAAAAGGCGTATACAACGAAATGGATGGAACATTAAACCTTAATCCTAATTCCTTAGAAATTAAAGATATTTTCGTTGAGCCAAGTGTAACGGATTTCATATCCGGCGACAGTTTTCAATTTTTAAGAAATGGTTATTTTTGTATAGATTCAAAAGATACTAATGAAAGCAATCTAGTTTTTAATAGGATTGTTTCAATGAAGAGTTCGTTTAAATTACCACCTAAATAATATAAGGAGATTTACATGCCACAAAAATCAAAGAATACCCAAAAATCCGGTCTATGGAGAATTTTGTTTAGCCGTACAGGTATTATATTTGTGATGATTATTATTCAACTTACAATTTTATTTTTTAGCACCTATTATTTAGAAAGATATATGACTTATATTTATGGTGCTATTACCATCTTAGGTATTATTGTTCTTGTATATATTATAAATTCTGGGGGTAACCCTGCATTTCAAATGACTTGGATGCTTTTAGTTTTAGCTTTTCCTGTTATCGGAACTTTATTCTATTTATTTGTTAAAACTCAACCGGGTTTTAGGGAAATGAAAAGAAAATTAGCTGAAAAGAAAATTGAAACAGATATATATATGCAACAAGAAGATGAAGTAAAAGAAGCAATTTGGGCAAGTAAATCCTCTAACGCATTATTAGCACATTATTTATCTAACAGTCTTGGGTTTCCTACATATAGAAATACTCAACTAACTTATTTTCCATTAGGAGAGGATAATTGGGAATCTATGTTAGAAGAGCTTTCTAAGGCAAAAAGATATATTTTTATGGAATATTTTATTGTTAAAGAAGGTAAAATGTGGGGAAGCATTTTAAAAATCTTAAGAAAAAAAGTTCGTGAAGGTGTAGAAGTTAGATTTATGTATGATGGAATGAATTCAATTTCATCTCTACCATATAGCTATTATAAGGTTTTAAAAAGATATGGTATAAAGTGTAAAGTAATTAATAAAATGAGACCATTTCTAACTACTACACAAAATAATAGAGACCATAGAAAAATATGTGTAATTGATGGAAAAGTTGGATACACTGGCGGTATAAATCTAGCTGATGAATATGTAAATCTTGATAGAAGATTTGGTCATTGGAAAGATACAGCCATAATGCTAAAAGGTGAAGCTGTACAAAGTCTAACTATGATGTTCCTACAGATGTGGAATGTAGATGAAAGAGAAGATAGTGAAGATTATCAAAATTATCTTACTCCTAAAATTAAACATATATATCGTCAATTTGGTTATGTAATTCCATATGCTGATAGTCCTTTTGATGACGAAAATGTTGGTGAAGAAGTATATTTTCATATTTTGAATCATGCTAAAAAATATGTACATATAATGACACCATATTTAATTCTTGATAATGAAATGAGAACAACCTTAACTCGTGTTGCTAAAAGTGGAATAGAGGTTATTATCATTATGCCCCATATTCCTGATAAATGGTATGCCTTTTGTGTAGCTAAAACTTACTATGCGGAACTTATATCAAGTGGTGTCCAGATATATGAATATACTCCAGGATTTGTACATGCTAAGGTTTTTGTAAGTGATGATGACACAGCTACAGTAGGTACAATTAATTTAGATTATAGAAGCCTTTATTTGCATTTTGAAAATGGAGTATTTATATACGGTAATTCAGAAGTACCTAAAATTGAAGAAGATTTTCAAAAAACAATTAAACTATCTCATAAGGTTACATTATCTGAAATTGCAAATAGGTCATTACTTACTAAAATTGTTGGAAAAGTAATGCGTATAATTGCACCATTGATGTAAGACATACGAAGTTCAAAAACGTTCCTTCGAAGAAGGTATGCTTTTGAACGAGAAACTTAGCGAAAAATCTTTGATTTTGAGCTATAATATTAGCGTTGTATAACAACGCAGTTGAAACATTTATGTTTCAACATGAGAAGCTAAAGCTTCTCATAATATTTCTTGAAAAGAAGGACAAATATGACACTAAAAAAATTAATTCAAGATTTTGATTATGAAGTAGTATTAGGTGATATTAATAAAGAAATTACTACACTAACTAACGATAGTAGAACAGTAATAAAAGATGGTGTATTTGTTGCAATATCTGGTGCGGTCTCAGATGGACACAAATTTGTTTTAGATGTTTCTGATATGGGTGTGGGAGCTATTATAGTTGAATATTTTAATGAAAGTTGGTTACCATTATTAAAAGAGAAAAATATAGCTTTAATTAAAGTTTCTAATTCTAGATATGCTCTTTCTCTAATGAGTAGAAGTTTCTATGATTATCCAGATGAAAAGCTTCATGTAATCGGTATTACCGGCACTAAAGGCAAAACCACAACTACATATATGATTAAATCTATTTTAGAAAATACTGGTAAAAAAGTTGGGCTAATTGGAACTATCGAAACAGTCATTGGTGATAAATCATACCCCAATGCAAATACAACTCCAGAATCTATTAAAATCCAAGAAGATTTCAGAAAAATGGTAGATGAAGGTATAGAGATAGTTGTAATGGAAGTTTCATCTCAAGGATTAAAACTAGATAGAGTTGCAGGAATTCCGTTTGAAATAGGTATTTTTACAAATATTGGTGAAGACCATATTGGACCTAATGAACATAAGGATTTTAATGAATATCTTGAATGTAAAGCTAAATTATTTAAAATGTGCAAATATGGAATTGGCAATATAGACGATAAACACTATAATGATATTTTTAAAGATGCCACTTGTATAAAAGAAACCTATGGATTTAATGAAAATGCAGATGTTAGAGCCAGTGAGATAGAATATTTTAATGATTTTTCTACTATGGGTGTAAGATATCATGTTAGTGGATTATTAGATTTTAATGTACAAGTAGATATTCCAGGGAAATTTACAGTATATAATTCACTGACAGCTATAAGTGTATGTAGACATTTTAACGTTCCCACTGATGCGATTATTAATGCATTAAAAAAGGCTAAGGTAAGAGGTCGAATTGAAATGATGAATGTTTCTGATGATTTTACCTTAATGATTGATTATGCTCATAATGCAATGAGCCTGGAAAGTCTACTTCTAACACTGAAAGAATATAATCCGGGTAGAATTGTTACTGTATTTGGCTGTGGTGGTAATAGAAGTAAAACCAGAAGATTTGAAATGGGAGAAGTATCAGGAAAGTTATCAGACTTTACAATTATCACTTCAGATAATCCTAGATTTGAAGATCCAGAATTAATTATTAAAGATATAATTGTAGGTATGGAAAAAACAAATGGCAAATATATCTCTATTACAGATAGAGGAGAAGCGATAAAATATGCCGTTCATAATGCAAAACCAAAAGATGTAATTATAATTGCAGGCAAAGGTCATGAAACCTATCAAGAAATTAAAGGTGTAAAGCATCATATGGATGATAGAGAGTTAGTGAGAGATGCATTAAATGAAATACGCTAAAATAATTATTAACATAACTGCAAAAGAATTAGACAAATCTTTTGATTATATTATCCCTTCTAATCTAGAGGATAAAGTTGTAATTGGAAGTCAAGTTATAATACCATTTGGTAAAGGAAATAGAGATAAATCAGGTTATGTTGTTGATATAGTTAATTCTTCAAAATTTTCAGATGATAATTTAAAAGAAATCAAGGAAATTAAAGAAAAAAGTAGATCAATAACTAATAATTTAATCGATTTAGCTGTATGGATTCATTTAACTTATGGTGGTTCTTTAATTGCGGCTTTGAAAACAGTTATCCCTGTAAAGGAGAAGCAGAATTTAAATAAAGAGGCATTTATTCTGCTTAATGAAAATGAAGAGTTTGTAGATAAATACTACAACAATATAATTGACGATAAAAGAAAAGAAAAACAAGTACAACTAATTGATTTATTAAGGGATTTACCTAAAAATGATTGGATTTCATCAAAAAACATAGAAGAAGATTATGGGATTTCTCTTTCAGTTCTTAAAACTCTTGAAAAACACCATGTTATATATATTGAAAAGCAGATAAAATACCGAAGAATTACAGATGAAAACTCATTATATTTAGAAGATAAAACTATTGAATTAAATTCTGATCAAAAAAAAGCATTAGAAATCTTTGAAGAAAATGTTTCAAGTGGATTGCATAAGCCATTCTTATTAAATGGTGTTACAGGAAGTGGTAAAACCGAAGTATATATGGAAATGATTAAATATATGCAGTCTAAAGGTAAAAAAACCATTCTTCTTATTCCTGAAATTTCTCTTACCTTTCAGACAGTTTCTAGATTTCAAAGGGTCTTTCATGATAGAGTAGCTATTTTAAATTCTCGCCTTTCTAAAGGTGAGAAATCTGACCAAATTGAATTAATTGAAAATGGTTTAGTTGATTTAGTTATTGGTCCTAGGTCAGCATTATTTGCACCTATTAATAATCTAGGATTAATAATTATAGATGAGGAACATGAAAAATCCTTCAATAGTGAAATAACACCGAAATATCATTCTATAGATGTAGCCATTAAACGTGGTGAAATTGAAAATGCCTTTGTAGTGTTAGGTAGTGGAACTCCTTTAGTAGAAAGTTACTACAAGGCTAAAATTAATGAATATACTTTACTTAGTATGCCAAATAGAATAAATAATACCTTACCAAATATACATTTAATTGATATGAAGGATGAACTTAAAGCTGGAAATTCTTCAATATTAAGTGAAAAACTTGTTGAACTTATTAAGGATAGACTTTTAAAAAAAGAACAAGTTATGCTTTTTATAAATAGACGTGGATACTTTGGTTTTGTATCCTGTAGAAGTTGTGGTTATGTAGAAAAATGTCCCCATTGTGATATAGCTCTAACTTACCACAATAATGGAAAATATGTATGCCACTATTGTGGCTATGAAAAAGATGCTGTTAGTCTTTGCCCTGAATGTGGCTCAAAATCCTTTGGTGGTTTTAAGATTGGCACAGAACAAATAGAAAAATATCTGCAAAAGGTATTCCCAGAGGCTTCAATCGGGAGAATGGATGCAGATACTACAAGAAAAAAACATGGACATGCTAAAATTCTTGGTGATTTTGCAAATAAAAAAATTGATATTCTCATTGGAACCCAAATGATTATTAAGGGACATGATTATGAAAATGTTACCCTTGTTGCAGCTTTAGCTGCTGATTTATCTTTGTTTGAAAATGATTTTAGATCTAGTGAGACTACTTATGATTTACTTGCCCAAGCATCTGGAAGAGCAGGTAGAGGAAGTAAGGCTGGAGATGTTGTGATTCAAACTTATAATCCGGACAATCCTGTATATAAAGCTATAGTTTCTCAAAAATATGAGGATTTTTATAATGATGAAATTAAATATAGAAAACTTATGAATTATCCGCCATTTGGATTTATTCTTACAATACTATTGTCATCTTATAATGAAAATCTTGTGGAAACTGGTAGTAATTTCTTATTTAAATTTGCAAAAAGTATAGGTAAGAAGTATAATGTAGAAGTTCTGGGTCCAAGTATGCCCTTTATATCTAAAATAAAGGATTTACACCGTAGGACGGTATATATTAAGGGAACTGATAAAAATACTATCAATGAATGTGTAGACGATATAAAAAGATATATAGATATTAATTCTGGATTTGATAATATCTACATTTCATATGATTTTATATAATATGATTGGTTTTATAAAATATATACTCTTTTATACTTTTAGTAATATAGAATATAATGGTCAATCTAGTTTGATTGAAACCCATATAAGTTAAGTAAATGGATTTTAATAAATAATATTTTTAGAAGGATGATTATGGCAACAAGAGAAATAAGAGAAATTGGTGATGAAATTTTAAATAGAAAGTCAAAAGAAGTTAAAATTCTTGGCCTTCGAACTAAGGTTTTAATTGATGATATGTGGGATACTCTATATGAAGCTATGGGGGTTGGTCTTGCAGCACCTCAAGTGGGAGTGTTAAAACAGATTATTGTTATTGATGTAGGTGAAGGAGAACCTCTTACAATAATCAATCCAAAGATTATTGAAAAGTCTGGAGAACAGACGGGTAATGAAGGTTGTTTAAGTGTACCGGGAAAGCAAGGCACTGTAACAAGACCTATGAAGGTTACTGTAGAAGCTTTAAATGAAAATATGGAGCCTGTCACTATTGAAGGTGAAGGTCTTTTAGCTAGAGCTTTATGTCACGAGATTGACCACTTAAATGGACATTTATATACAGAAATTGCTGAAGGTCCTCTTGAGGATGTTGTATATGAAGATGAAGAAATAGATGAATAATATTTTTTGTTTAAAAGTATTATAAGTTTGGTATATAAAAGCTATTATTAGTTTTTTATTATAACTAAAAGGCTTTTTATATAAATATGTTTTAATTATTTGTTTTTTATGGTAATAAGTTATTTTAAAATATTGGAGGAATACATAATGGTTACTGCTGTTGTTGGTGCAAACTGGGGAGATGAAGGCAAGGGTAAGATTACAGATATGCTTGCTAAGGATTCAGATATTATTATCCGTTTTCAAGGTGGAGCAAATGCTGGACATACTATTGTTAATAGTTATGGTAAATTTGCACTTCATACTTTACCTTCAGGTGTTTTTTACAATCATACAACTAGTATTATTGGTAATGGTGTAGCACTTGATATACCTAAGTTATTTGCAGAAGTTAAAGATATTGAAGATGGTGGAGTTCCTACCCCTAAAATCCTTGTTTCTGATAGAACCCAAATAGTAATGTCATATCATAAACTTTTTGATGCCTATGAGGAAGAAAGATTGGCTGGTAAAAGCTATGGTTCTACTAAATCAGGTATAGCTCCATTTTATTCTGATAAATATGCTAAAATAGGTTTTCAGGTTAGCGAATTATTTGATGATAATATATTAAAAGAAAAAATAGATAAAATTTGCACTCTTAAAAATGTTATGCTTGAACATCTTTATCATAAGCCATTACTTACTAAAGAAGGCTTATATAAAGAGTTAATGGAATATAAAGAAATGGTTTCTCCATTTGTATGTGATTGTTCTGCTTATCTATATAACGAGATGAAGGCTGGTAAAAACATTCTTTTAGAAGGACAATTAGGTTCTCTTAAAGATCCTGACCATGGAATTTATCCAATGGTTACATCTTCGTCAACTTTAGCAGGTTATGGTGCTATAGGCGCAGGAATTCCTCCATATGAAATCAAGAAAATTGTTACTGTTGTTAAAGCATATTCAAGTGCAGTTGGAGCCGGTGCTTTTGTTAGTGAAATCTTTGGTGACGAAGCTGTAAAACTACGTAATCACGGTGGCGATGGTGGCGAATATGGTGCAACAACAGGTCGTCCAAGACGTGTTGGTTGGTTTGATTGTGTTGCATCTCATTATGGTTGTAGAATTCAAGGAACAACAGATGTGGCATTTACAGTTCTAGATGTACTTGGTTATTTAGATGAAATACCTGTTTGTATTGGTTATGAAATAGATGGAAAAGTTACTAAAGAATTTCCGGTTACCACTAAGTTAGAAAAAGCTAAACCTGTTTTAAAAGTATTTCCAGGATGGAAAAAAGATATCCGTGGAATTAAGAAATATGAAGAGCTTCCTAAAGAATGTAGAGATTATATTGAATTTATTGAAAAAGAATTACAATATCCAATTACTATGATTTCTAATGGACCTGGTAGAGATGATATAATATATAGATAATTGAAGTAATATTTAATGAAATGACTTTCATTAATTCTATTTTACACTTTAATCTATTTGTTAATATTACAATATTATTTTCGACTTTTTGAGGTGATAATTTGAATAAAGTAAAGAGAGTTTTAGCAATAATTGCAATAATTGTATTAGTATTAATGTATGCGCTTACATTAGTATTTGCAATATTTGATAAAAGTTCATCTGGCGGAATGTTTAAAGCATCCGTAGTCTGTACAATTATGTTTCCTATCTTAATATATGCATATACTCTTGTATATAAGCTGATTAGGAAAGAATTACCTCAAGATCCAGATAAAAAAACAGATGAAGAAGATTTATAAAATTTTTAGGTTATTTGAAAGGAAATACTATGAGTACTAAAACATTACTAGAACAATGGCGTGATAGAGCCTATGATGAGAAAAAAGATAAAGGAAGTCTTCAAAAATTTTGGGCAGTATATTTTAATATTGAAAAAGAGATATATATAAGTTTACTTAAAAATCCAGATGAAGAAGTTACAGGAACCGTTGGGGAACTTGCTAAGAAATACAATCAAGATGTACTTACCATGGTAGGTTTTTTAGATGGTATAAATGATAGCTTAAAGAAACCAAATCCTATTGAAACTATGGATGAGAAAACTTCCGTTTCTCTTGGATTCGATAAAGAAAAGCTTTATAAAAATATGGTTGATGCTAAAGCTGATTGGTTATATGAACTTCCTGAATGGGATAGCATATTTTCAAAAGAAGAACAACATAAGCTTTATTTAGACCAAAAAAAATCTGGCACTATTGTTAAAGATAAAAAAGTTGGACGTAATGACCCATGTCCTTGTGGAAGTGGAAAGAAATATAAGTACTGTTGTGGCAAATAATTAATATTTTATATTTTGAAGGATTTATTTTAATATATATATTAAAATAGCTTGGTATCCTTATTTAGTATGTATGTGTTAATTTTTATATACCATACAAAATATGTACACTTTGCGTATTTTTGATTTTATCCTTGACAGTTTTATTTTTAATGATATAATAAACATTAAATTTATAAAGAAAATATGTTGAAGAGAAGAGTAGCTAAATATTTTTATTCAGAGAGGAATTCATTTGGTGTGAGAATTCTATAAAAACTTTAGTGAAGACCACCTCTGAGTGAATTTAATAGATTCCGGGTTACTCCGTTACAGGTAAAATTAAGTGGTATTTATACAATAAGGGTGGAACCGCGGGATTAAATTCTCGTCCCTTAAGTGACTTATTGTATATTAATTCATATTTATAGCTTGTCTTATATACGTAAGATAAGCTTTTTTATTTGAATTATAATGTAAAAATAAGTCACAAAAATTATTGGTTTTATATGTGTTTTTTAATTTACATAAAATTTGAAGAGTATTTTTCTGGATAGAAAGTAAACTTCAAATATTTAATATGAAAAGGAGTAGAGAAATGGCAGAAAAATTTGATTTACAAACAATTAGACACAGTGCATCACATGTACTTGCTCATGCAGTTAAGAGATTATTTCCAGAGGCAAAACTTGCTATTGGACCAGCAATTGAGGATGGATTTTACTATGATTTTGATCATGAACCATTTTCAAGAGAAGATTTAGATGCTTTAGAAAAAGAAATGAAAAAGATAATTAAAGAGGGACTTAAAATCGAAAGATTTGAACTTCCTAGAGAAGAAGCCTTGAAACTAATGGAAGATGCTAATGAACCTTATAAAGTTGAATTAATTAATGACCTTCCAAAGGATGCAGTTATCTCTTTTTACAAGCAAGGTGATTTTGTTGATTTATGTGCAGGTCCACATGTTGATAGAACAAGCCGTATTAAAGCATATAAGCTTATTTCTTCTTCTGGTGCATACTGGAGAGGTGATGAGCATAATAAGATGCTTTCTCGTATTTATGGAACTTCTTTTGAAACAAAAGAAGAGTTAGATGTATATTTAAAAGATTTAGAAGATAGAAAAAATAGAGACCACAATAAATTAGGTAGAGAAATGAAACTTTTCACTACAGTTGATGTTATTGGTCAAGGATTACCTCTTATTATGCCTAAAGGTGAAATAATGATTCGTGAAATGCAAAGATGGATTGAGGATGAGGAAGAAAGACGTGGATATATGCGTACAAAAACTCCTCTTATGGCTAAATCAGATCTTTATGTTATTTCTGATCACTGGGAACACTACAAAGATGGAATGTTTGTACTTGGTGATGAAGAAAAAGATAAGGAAATATTTGCACTTCGTCCTATGACTTGCCCATTCCAGTATTATGTATATAAAGCAGATCAAAAAAGCTATAGAGATTTACCATGCCGATATGGTGAAACATCTACTTTATTTAGAAAAGAAGAGTCTGGTGAAATGCATGGGTTAACTCGAGTACGTCAATTCACTATTTCAGAAGGTCATCTTATTATTCGCCCAGATCAAACTGAAGATGAATTTAAGGGTTGCGTTGACCTTATGAAATACTGTTTAACAACTTTAGGTGTTGAAGAAGATGTTACTTATAGATTGTCTCTTTCTGATCCTGATGATATGAGCAAATATATTGGTGATAGAGAATCATGGCTTAAAGTTGAGCAAATTATGAGAGATATGCTTGATCACCTTGGTATTGAATATGTAGAAGGTGTAGGAGAAGCTGCTTTCTATGGTCCTAAATTAGATGTTCAAGCTAAAAATGTATATGGTAAAGAAGATACAATGATTACTATTCAACTAGATATGTTTTTAGCTGAGCGTTTTGATATGAGTTATGTAGATAAAGATGGAGAAAAGAAACGTCCATATATTATTCATCGTACATCTATGGGATGTTATGAAAGAACTTTAGCATGGTTAATCGAAAAATATGCAGGAATGTTCCCTACATGGTTATGTCCTGAACAAGTTAGAGTACTTCCAATTTCTGAAAAATATGCGGATTATGCCTATGAAGTAGAGAAAGAACTTAAGGCAAATAGAATACGTTGTTCTGTAGATAACAGACCAGAAAAAATCGGATATAAAATTAGAGAACGCAGACTTGAAAAAGTTCCTTACCAAATAGTTGTAGGTGCTAAAGAAGAGGAAGAGAATACTATTTCTGTAAATAGTAGATATAAAGGTGATGAAGGTAGCATGGCTTTATCAGATTTTATTAAGAGCATTAGAGCAGAAATTGATAGCAAAGAGATTAGAAAAGTTGAAGTGGATTTTTCTAAGAAAAATAAATAATCTTTTCTTTTATAAAAAACTGGTGTTTAATCAAAGGGCAAATAAACCATTATGATTAAATGTCAGTTTTTTATTAAGAAATAACCAATACATGAATATTTAAAAAAATAATTTATTTTGTTACTCACAAAAATTTTCTTTATATAAATGTTATTTTTTTCTGTTTGTGGAATATGAAAAATCATGTTATAATTATCAGTCAGATAAAACAAAGAAATATATAAGATGTAGGAGATACTATGTTTGCAGATAGAGCAAAAATAATAATAAAATCCGGAAAAGGTGGCGATGGCCATGTAAGTTTTCGAAGAGAATTATATGTACCAAATGGTGGACCAGATGGTGGTGATGGCGGACGTGGAGGAGATATAATCTTTGAAGTTGATGAAGGATTAAATACTCTTGGTGATTATCGTCATAAACGAAAATATGCAGCTTCAGATGGTGAACCAGGTGGTAAAAGACGTTGTCACGGAAAAGATGGGATAAATCTAACTCTAAAGGTTCCAGAAGGAACTGTTGTAAAAGAAGCCAGTACAGGTAAGGTTATTGCTGATATGAGTGGTGAAAACCGATGTCAAACAATATTAGTCGGTGGACGTGGTGGAATTGGAAATATGCATTTTGCCACATCAACTATGCAAATTCCTAAATATGCTAAACCAGGACAACCTTCTCAAGAACTAGAGGTTCAACTTGAACTTAAGGTTATAGCTGATGTAGGCTTACTTGGTTTTCCTAATGTAGGTAAATCCACATTTTTATCTCGTGTTACAAATGCTAGACCTAAAATAGCTAACTATCATTTCACAACATTAAGTCCAAATCTAGGTGTTGTAGATTTAAATGGTGCAAATGGCTTTATAATAGCTGATATTCCAGGATTAATTGAAGGTGCTGCAGAAGGTGTTGGATTAGGTCATGACTTTCTTCGACATATAGAAAGAACAAAACTTATGATTCATGTGGTTGATGCATCAGGAAGTGAAGGAAGAGATCCAATTGATGATATAGAAAAGATTAATACTGAATTAGCTTCTTATGATGAAAATCTTTCTAAACGTTTCCAAGTAATAGCCGGAAATAAAATTGATTTATTATCAGAAGAAGAAAGACAAAGTATTAAAGATAAATTAGAAAAAGCTTATCCAGATAATAAAGTATTTCTTATTTCTGGAGTAACTGGGGAAGGAATAGAAGATTTACTATATTATGTTTCTTCAAAATTAAAAGAATTAGATTTGCCAGATATGGTTTTTGAACAGGAATATTTCCCAGCTGAAGAATTATTATTTGAAAAACTACCTTATACTGTAGAATTAGATGAAGAAGGTATCTATGTTGTAGAAGGTCCTAAGATTGAAAAAATGTTAGGATATACTAATTTGGAATCTGAAAAAGGATTTGCCTTTTTCCAAAAATTCCTTAAAGACCAAGGTATCTTAAAAGAACTTGAAAAACTGGGAATTTCTGAAGGTGATACAGTTAGAATGTATGGTTTACAGTTTGATTACTATAAAGGAACAGAAGAATAGAAGAGGAAAAACATGACATCAAAACAAAGAGCATATTTAAAAAGTTTAGCTATGAAATTAGATCCTATTATGCATATAGGAAAGGGTTCTATAACTCCTGAAATGACTAAAAGTGTGGATGAAGCCTTAGCTGCACGTGAGTTAATAAAAATTGGAGTACTAAAAAATAATTTTGAGAATCCGCTAGATTTAGCCAATATTTTAGCTGAAAGAACAAAAGCTACAGTAGTTCAAGTAATTGGTAAAAAAATTGTTTTATATAGAGAAGGTAAAGATAAGAATAAAAAAATTGAATTACCAAAATAGATTTGCAGTTATATTTTTTAACCAACTGAAATAATATAAAAATATTTAATAATTCTATTGATACTTAATACTTTTTACGAGGAATATATGAGTAAGATTGGAATAATGGGTGGAACGTTTGACCCAATACATAAAGGTCATTTACAATTAGCGGAATTTGTATATAAGGATTTGAAATTAGATTCTGTATGGTTTATGCCAAATGCAAATCCTCCCCATAAGGATAATAAAAAAATAGTATCAGATGCTAAACACAGAGTTGAGATGGTATCTTTAGCAATACGAAATTATCCTGGTTTTAAACTTTCAACCTTTGAAAGTGAAAAATCAGAAACTTCTTATACCTATAAAACTTTAGAAGAGTTAAAAACTATCCATCCAAATGATGATTTTTACTTTATTATAGGCACAGATTCTCTCTTTTCAATTCTTTCATGGGTTCATCCGGAAAAGATTTTTCCTCTTGCAACCTTAGTTGTAATAAAAAGAACCAGTGATGGATGGAGCAAAGAAGATGACATACGATATAATGATTTTGTTGAAAAATTAGAGACAGATTATGGTGCCAAAATAATTGTTTTAAATCACGATGTAATCCCTGCTTCTTCAACTCATATTAGAAACATGATACATACAGGTGAAAACTTAGATGACTTTTTACCTAAAGAAATAATAGATTATATAGATACACATGATATATATGAGTAAAATGAGGTTTATTATATGAGTAAACATATAGATATGAAAAAGATTGTAGAAATTCAAAACAAGCTTAAAACTAACTTAACAGAGGACCGCTTTCAACATACTTTAGCTGTTACCTATACCGCAACCTCTATGGCTATGAAATATAATGTTTCCCTTGAAGAGGCTTTATATGCCGGATTACTTCATGATTGTGCTAAATGCATTCCAAATGAACAAAAGTATCTTATGGCTTCAGAATATGGCTTACAGCTTAATGAGGTTGAAAAAATAAATCCAGCTTTGCTTCATGCTAGACTTGGAAGATACGTTGCAAAAAATGATTATGGGATAGGAAATGAACAAATCCTTCAAGCTATTGAAAGACATACTACAGGTGCTCCAGGTATGAGTATATTAGATAAAATAATTTTTTTAGCTGATTATATTGAACCTACAAGAGAAGAAAGTAAATATCTAAAAGATGTGAGAGATTTGGCTTTTGTAGATTTAGATAAATGTTTGATAAGAGCTTTAGAATATAATTTGGATTATTTAAAAAAATCTGGAAAAGCTATAGATGAAACAACTATAAAAACATATGAGTATTATCAAAAGAAAAAGAATGCATTATAATTTACTATTTAATCCAGCAGTAACTATATAAAATAATATATAGAAGAAAAATAAAAAGGAATATTTAATATATGATACAAAATAAAAAGATGATTCTTCACGATTTATATAAACTTTTAGACGAAAAAAAAGGTGAGAATATAAAAATAATTGATATTAAGGGTTTATCAATTATGTCAGATTATTTCGTAATAGTTTCTGGTAATAATCTTCATCATATAGATGCTTTGGTTTCACATACTGAAAAGTTTATGAAGGATAATGGTATTGAGATGAAGCAAAGAGAGGGTAGTGGCAACGCAGACTGGATTCTACTGGATTATGGAGATATTATTATTCAAATATTTACAAAAGATAGTAGAATTTTTTATGATTTAGATCATATATGGGCAGACGGAAAAGTTCTTAATCAATAAATATTCTAGCAATTTTGCTAAAGCGAAAGAATATATTTTTACTTTAAATAAATTTAAAAACAGAAGATTTATATTTTGAATTAAAATATAGACCTTCTGTTTTTTTATAAATATTTTAAATTAATATTTAGTAATATGCTTTTATATAGAACAAATAAAAGATTTTAAAGCATTAATTATGTATAGCATATAGCAGAGATTATTTTAGAGAAATCTAAATACACCACGAACCTTTCCAAGGATACTAACATCATCTACAATAATAGGTTCCATCGTATCATTTTCTGGTTGAAGACGAAAATGACCGTTTTCTTTATAGAAAGTCTTAACAGTTGCACTATCTCCAACAAGAGCAACAGCTAAATCTCCATTATCGGCTACATTAGTTTCTTCTACAAGAACTAAATCACCATCAAAGATTCCAACGTTAATCATACTTTCACCTTTAACTCTAAGCATAAAAGATGTGCTTCTTGGTAGATTACCTTCAGGAACAGGGAAATAGTTTTCAATATTCTGTTCAGCAAGGATAGGAGCACCTGCAGCTACTTGACCTATTATAGGAACATTAACTACTTGAACCTTACGGTCAGCTAAAGAAGTATCTTCAAGTATTTCAATAGCTCTAGGTATAGCTGGATCACGTCTTATATATCCTTTTTTTTCAAGAGATTCAAGATGCATATGTACAGATGATGTAGATTTTAATTCAACAGCTTTACATATTTCTCGAACAGATGGTGGAAAGTGACGTTTTTCAATATAGGCTTTAAGGAATTTAAAGATTTCTTCCTGCTTTTTTGTTAATTCTGGCTTATTCATATTAGATATCCTCCTACACGATTTATTAGTATTAATATAACATATTATCGGATATATTACAAACATATGTTTTGATTTTTTGTGAATATTATAAGATGAAGATGTTAAAGATGAGGTATGGGATGATGTAAGGGTGGAAATGGTTAGAAGGAATGCTTATAACAGCTCAAATAGTTAATATGATTGTTAGTTCAGAATAACTTGAATAAACATATATGTTATTTAACACGATGCACGCAGCTCGAATAAATTCTCGCTGAGTTTAGATTTATGGATATATGATAAAATATACAGTGAATACTTATTATTGAAACTGATACGATTTTATCTGCAGCCACTATCAAAAAACGATAGAGGCTACCTCAACAAAATATGTATATCCAGTTTTACACAACAAGTTGCGACAACTGGATATACATATTTTGTTACAGATAAAATCTAGGTTTTGAGAGTGGTAATAGAAAGTGGTATTAGTTTAAAGAGGTATTCCTCTTTATTTTATCATATGCATCTTTGCGACAAATGCTGATTTTTCTGAAAGATGATGGACAAGATTATAATTAAATGGTATAATTTCTATAGTTAGTATAATAAATATACTTACCACAGTTCTTATGAATACTGCAGTACTTTAAAAATTATATGATTTTTACTCATCCACTTACAATATGTTTTATATTTCGAATTATACTAATAATGATTTAATTAATGAAATAAAATTTAATTTGTTTTTAAATTAGTAATTACATTATCATCATGTATCAATCTTACAATTATTATATAAGGAGTTATCTATGGCAAATACAAAGTCTTACCAGGAGCAATTTAATACAGAGAAAACATTAAAGCTTCGTGAATTAATTAAAACTCTTCCAAGTTTTGTTAAGGATTATTTTCGAGCAATTGAACCTACAAAGTCAATTCGAACTAGAATTAATTATGCTTATGATATTCGAGTTTTTTTTGATTTTATTCTAAGTGAAAATCCTTTATTTAAAAATAAAAAAATTACAGATATTTCTTTAAAAGATTTAGAACAACTTGAACCTGTAGATATTGAAGAATATCAAGAATATTTAAAGGTTTATAATCGAGTTAAAAATGAAGAAAATAATACAACTATAACTAACGAACAAATTACTAATGGTGAACGAGGGTTAGCTAGGAAAATGTCTGCCCTTAGAAGTCTCTATGGTTATTATTATAAGCATCAAATGATTGATAAAAATCCAACTATCCAAGTTGATATGCCTAAAATTCACGATAAAGCTATTATTCGCCTTGAAGCTGATGAAATAGCCAATCTTCTTGATTATGTTGAAAATCTAGGAAATACTCTTACCGGTCAGGCTAAAAAGTTCTATGATAAAACTAAATATAGAGATATGGCAATTTTAACCCTTCTTCTTGGTACAGGGATTCGTGTTTCTGAGTGTGTTGGTCTAGATCTAAGTGATGTCTTTTTTACCAATGATAGTATAAAAGTTACTAGAAAAGGTGGAAATGAAATGATTTTATATTTTAGTTCTGAGGTTGAAGATGCACTACTCTCATATTTGGAAGAAGAACGAAATATAATTACACCTCTAGAAGGTCATGAAAATGCATTATTCTTATCTAGTCAAAGAAAGCGTATGAGTGTAAGTTCTATTGAAACTATGGTTAAAAAGTATGCCAAAGCTGTTACTGGTAAAAAGATTACCCCTCATAAGCTTAGAAGTACCTATGGTACAGCTCTTTATAAAGAAACTGGAGATATATACCTTGTAGCCGATGTTCTTGGTCATAAAGATGTAAATACAACTAAAAAGCACTACGCTGCCATTGATGAAGATAGACGACGTAGTGCTGCAAATGTAGTTAAATTAAGATAATCTATAAATTATCCTTAATTTCAACTGCTTTTAATATTAAATCAACTGTTTTTTCTATACCAAATTTTGAAGAATTAATACATAAGTCATAGCTATCAGAATCTCCCCATTTTTTATTGGTATAGTAATTGTAATAGCTAGCTCTTTGTTTATCTGTTTTCAGTATTAATTCTTTAGCCTTTGAGGCTGTTACTTTTTCTCGTTTTACAATTTGATTAACTTTAAAATCTAAGTCAGCGTGTATAAATACACTTATCATATTTTTATTATCAGCTAATGCATAATCTGCACATCGTCCAACTAAAACACATGGACCTTTAGCTGCAATTTTTTTAATTGCTTCAAACTGGGCTAAAAATATTTTATGATTAAGTGGCATATCTGATAAACCACCTGAAGAAAAGCCAAAAGAATATGTGTCCATAACTAATGAATATAAAAAACTACTTGTAGGTTTTTCATCATTATTTTCAAATAGATTCTGGGCAATTCCACTTTCCTTAGCTGCTTCTTCAAGCATTTCTTTATCATATAATGGAATATTTAATATTTTACTAATTTCCTTAGCAACATATATTCCACCACTGCCAAATTCTCTTCCAATTGTAATTATTGTATTTGTTTTTTCTGCCATAAAACCAATCCCCTTTTTCTTAAACTGTTTTTATTATATCACTTTTTCCTAAATTTGTTTAATAATTTCTCAAAATATTCAGGTAAAGGGGCACTTACCTCTATATATTTACCGGTTGTTGGGTGAATAAAACCTAATACTCTAGCATGAAGTGTCTGTCCTTGCAAATTTTTAATTGGAGATTTTTTAGGACCATATTCTACATCCCCTAAAACTGGATGCTTAATACTTGCCATATGGACGCGTATTTGATGGGTTCTTCCAGTTTCAAGTCTACATGAAACATATGTATATTCCCCAAATCTTTCTAAGACCTTAAAATGGGTAATGGCATCACGGCCATTTCTTACATTAATGGACATTTTTTTACGGTCATTTAAACTTCTACCAATAGTAGTTTCAATTGTACCTTCATCCTCTTTTATATTATCAATAACTATAGCAACATACTCTCTTGTAATACTATGGCTTTTAAACTGCTCAGCAAGAGAATTAAGAGCCTTTTCAGTTTTAGCTATAACTAATGAGCCTGTAGTGTTTTGATCGATTCTATGGACTATTCCTGGACGAATTTCACCGTTGATACCTGGCAACTCACCCTTACAATGATAAAGAACTGCATTAACTAATGTATTATCTGGATGTCCAGGGGCAGGATGAACCACCATACCTTTAGGTTTATTAACAATAAGAACATCCTCATCCTCATATAATAGATCTAAAGGAATATCCTGAGGTACTACTTTTATGTCCTTAGGCTCTTCCTCTTCAACGATTATTTCGAGGTTTTCATTAGTAATTTTGTAGTTTGCCTTAACTATTTTATCATTTGCAAATACTTTATTATTTTTAATTAAATTCTGAACCCCTGATCTAGATTTATCCATATTTTCACTAAGAAAAATATCAATTCTTTTATTTAAATCACTTTCTTTTGGATAAAAATATATTTTCAAGATCAGTCTCCTTATAATAAAATAAAAGTAAAATTACAAGTGCTATTGCACTTAAGGTTACGTAAATATCTGCCACATTAAATATGGGAAAATTAATTGCTTTAAAATAAAAGAAATCTATTACGTAGCCTTGGTTAAATCTATCAATGCAATTCCCTAAAGCACCAGAACCCAGAAATATTATAATCACTTGAATGGGGGTGTATTTTTTTATTGGTTTAATTCTTAAAGAAATAATTACCAAAATAATTAAAAACACAGCTGTTAGTAGTAAAAAAAGCCACCTGGCATTTTGCAAAATTCCAAAAGCTGCTCCATTATTTTCTAGATAGTATAGTTCAAAAACATTTTTTATAAATACAACTGGATTTTTATTTTGCAAATGAAGTACTGCAAGATATTTCGTAAATTGATCTATAGCAACTAATATGCAAAGTAAAATTATTTTCAATAAATTATTTTTAGTATTTATGGATTTCAACAAATAGTCTCCCTTTTTTAGATAAAGAAATTGTTCTCACATATTCAAGACGTCCAAAGCCTCTTGCAGAAATAATATCTTCTTCCTTTAAATTATATCCATTCGATAATATTAGTTTTCCATTAACAAAGACTTTAGAAGAAGAAATTAATTCTGAAGCAATTTTTCGTGATAGTTTAAAACCTTCAGAGAGTATACTATCTAACCTTAAACTAGATACATTCCCCTTAATTACAGTAAATTTTTCTTCAAACTTTATTCTGGATATATCTCTAATAATTTTAATATTAACTAAAGTATGCTTAACCTGCTTAAAATCAGAAAGGAGATAGTTTAATATATCATTATGAATAAAAACATAAGTTTTATTATCATTAAGGATTATATCTCCTAATTTTTCTCTTTTAATTCCCATTCCCATAAGAGAACCTAAATAATCACGATGATTTAAACTTTCTGCAAATTTAGGATATTTAGGGGTAATCTCTGCTACTGCAAATGGATAAAAAATAGTAAAAGCATCAGGTGTAAATACTGCCATCTGACGCTCACTAGTTTTCATTCCACCAAAAGTCCTATATCCACAGGGAAATAAAGACTTGTCGGTAGTATGAAGTATATTCAGTTCATTTAATCCTAAAAAATTTGAAAAAACAGGTCTATTAGAATAATAGGCTTGATTTGATAAATCAATAAATCTTTTTCTCAAAAAACCTTCATCTTTATTCATAACCTTAATAATTAAATCCTATTTTTGAAGAATTTTTCTCATCGTCCATATAGTCACCTTCAACAGAAATACTGTCTGGAGTAATTATAAGAATATATTGAGTAATAAATTTAAGCTTTCCATTTAAAGCATATACTGCTCCACCTACATGATCAATAATTCTTTGACCAACAGCTAAGTCTATGCCTTCAAGATTTAATATAATAACCTTTTTGCTTTTAAACATATCAATTAATTCTTCATCATCTCTAGTTGAAGTAGGTTTTGAAACATAGATACTAGTTCCATGTCTTCTAATTGAACTTACATTTGAATGACGATTATCTCTAATATCATCTAAATCATCCTCATCATCTAAATCAACATCTCTCTTAGATTTGCCAATACCAGAGAAGAAACTTTTTTTAGGAGCTATATCTATAGGATCGTCCTCTTCCTCATATAAATCTTCATCTAAATCATCATATTCATCATCATTCAATGAAGTTATCTCTCTTAGTTTACTTAAAAATCCCATTTTTAGCCTCCTGAAATTTATAAATGAAATATTATTTTATGCTATAATCTCTTTCACCAAAGATAGCAGTTCCAACTCTTATCAATGTTGCACCTTCTGAAATAGCAACTTGATAATCCCCTGACATTCCCATTGAAAGTTCACATACATGTATATTATCAATGTTTTCATTATTAATGTCAATAAAAAGTTTGTATAATTCTTTAAAAATTCCACGATTTTCCTCAGAATTGGATACATTAGGGGCTACAGTCATCAATCCTTTAATTAAAACATTGCTAAAGTCTGACGATTTGCGTATTATATTTAAAACTTCTGAACTTTTAAATCCGAATTTGCTTTCCTCTTCTGCTACATTTACTTCTAAAAGAACATTTTGAATAACATTCTTTTTTGAAGCTTCCGAATTAATTTTTTCCAGTAAAGAATAACTATCAACAGAATGTATTAAAGCTACTTTCCCAACTATCTGTTTAACTTTGTTTTTTTGAAGATGACCAATCATATGCCAATGAATATCAGAAGGTAAAACTTCTATTTTACTTACTAATTCTTGAACTTTGTTTTCCCCGAAATCTCTTATACCTAAATCATAGGCATCTTGAATATCTGAAGCTGGATGAGTTTTACTAACTGCAATTAAAGTAACATCTTCTCTTCTTCTATTAGATTGTATGCAAGCAGATTGTATGAACTCTTCTACATCTTCTAAATTCTCTCGTATCATTAGAATATTGTTTCTCCTTCATGTATTTTATCACCATTTAAGGCAATTGGTGTATATTCTGTAGGTCCATATTTAAAATCCGAATAATCCTTTACAATTACATAATTATCAAATTTTGAAATAATATCTACAGGATAAAAATTAGCATAACCTGTTCTTATATTATATACTCCTGTAAATGTTTTAGTTTTAGGTTTTCTTTTTATATCATAAATATCACCATTTGTAAAAGAATTAATCTTGGTAATACCTTTTAACGCTTCAGGGCTAAAATAATATTTGCCATCTGAGGCATATTTACAACTTACAGATTTAAGTTGCATTCCTCCTTTACTTACAAATTGTATCCTTCCATCACTATAATAATCTTTATCGATTTCAATTAGTTTTTTTTCAGTAATTGCAGTATTAGGTATTTTTAATCCTTCATCATTATTTAATTCCAATTCAATATTTAAATATCTTTCATCAATATATCTAACTAATGAATCAGAAAAATTCAATATTAAAAGATCTTTACCATTATATTTAGATAAGCTAAAACTAGCTGATACTATTTGATCATCTTTAGCAAATTTCACATTAACCTGAGGTAATTCTTTATTTAATAAGTTTTTATTAGCTTCATTTACTTTGTTAACTATAGTTTCAAGTCTTGATTTAGTATCTTTATTTATTTTAGTAATTAATTGCCACTTATTACTTGAAACAATTTTGTAAATATTTTCTCCTTTACTTACCTTATCATTATTTGAAATAACATTTGTGGCTTTAGTTCCATTATCTCCAAGTAATTCCTTAGCTTTTTCAAGATTTATTCCTTCAAGCCCATCTATATGAAAAGATATAATACCGTCATTCTTTGAAGTGTAAATATCTCCATTTAATTGTTTTGCATCAATTTCTTTTTTTATTTGACTTTGAATTAGTTCACTCATATTATGATTAAGATTACTGCTTACGTCATTTCTTAAAGCATAAATTTGGTCAAAATTTTTCTCGCTAAATTTATCAAAATAATTACTCTGAGATTTGATTATATTCTTTGTTTCTTCGGAACTCAAAGCAGAATTATCAACCTTAATAATATTATCTGTATTTATAGCCTTAGTTGTAACTGCATAAACATTAGTTTTTGCTCCAACCTTGCTACCATCTGCAACTAAAAATTGAATAAATCCATTAAATTCTGATGATATAACCTTAGTTTGTCGTACTGCAATACCTCTAAACGAAGTATTTTCAAAAACATCTCCTTTAACTATTTCATATTTTGGAATATGAGGTTTGGAAATACTTTGTAAGAAAATAAAAATAAGATAAATAATAATTGCAAAAATCAGATAATCAAAAAAAGATAATCCTTTTTTATTTTTATTATTTATCTTTATATTATTGTTTAAACGAGTATCTGACAAAACTAATCTCCTTTAATACATCCTAACAATTTAGTCATATCTTGGTATAATGTTTCATGATCTTTTGAATCCATAACTATACTAATATAATTATTTCCATTCTTATCTTTTACCAAAAGAATTAAGCAAGCACCAGCTGCTTTGGTTGTACCGGTTTTTCCACCTACTATAGTTAAATTTGTTGGAAACTCTGCTTTACCGGTTAAATAATAATTGGTTGAATGAAAATCCAAGGCTTGAACTTTTCCTTTTTTATCTTTAAAACTAATCCTTGTATTTTTTAATTTAACTAAATTTAAAAATTCTTCATGCTTAATGCATTGATTAAAAATCAAACATAAATCATAAGCTGTTGTATAATGATTAGGATTATGAATACCATTAGGATTAATGAAATGAGTATTAAAAGCACCTAATTCTTTAGCTCGTGCATTCATTTTTTCAGAAAAAGCAGGAACACTTCCCGCTAAATGATCTGCAATTATTACAGCTGCATCATTTCCAGAATATACAATCAACCCTTTAAGTAATTCACGAATAGTTACTTTATCTCCGGCTTTAAATCCTATAACTTGTTCATCCCAAGCAAATTTAGTTTCTGATGCTTTTACTGTAACCACATCATCCAACTTACCACTTTCAATAGCAAGTAATGCTGTCATTATCTTTGTTGTACTGGCAGGATAAATCTTCTTTCTGGAATTATAAGACAAAAGGACAGAATTGTTATTTAAATCAAGTAAATCTAAAGTAATATTCTTTGAAAATTTTAAACTTTTATATTTTTGTGCAAATGACTTATCTGTATCTACTGAAGAAACAGGGATATTAGCTGATAATAATTCTTTATCAGAACCTTTAAAATCAATGAGAGTATTAACATTATTAGAAGAAATATATTTAGCTACTTCATCATTATTTTTATATTTCGC
>JAISGP010000115.1 GCA_031263035.1 Lachnospiraceae bacterium
AATAAAGGATAATAAGATATTATTCGGAGTATAGCTGCAGAATGGTGGATTCGTATGGAAGGATCGAAAATTTGGAACAATTATATATACAGCTACGTTACAGAAAACAACATTAAAAAGTTTTACGACCGATTTCTCGAAGAATTTGAAAGTGAATGGATTAAATTTATATCTGAATACAAATTCAATAATTTGTGTCAATTAAACAATGGGAATAGATTGAGACCAATGCTTGTTTACTGGGGCTTTTTACTTAACAAAAAAAATGAAGTACTATTCGAAATAAACGATGAAGATCTTCATATCATAATAAATTTCTGTGTCATGGTTGAAGCTATACATAAAATGTCTCTATTAGTTGATGATTGGATTGATAACGATATTGCACGGCATGGATCGGCAACTTTTCATACTATATATGGTGCTGATACTACAGTTTTACTTGCGATGAATATTTTACTAAAAGGGTATATGAATTTAAACAATAAACTGTTTAGCGTAAATGAACAAATATATAAGTCTACGATGTCTTTAGTGTTTCAAATTGCTTATGAAATGACTTTAGGCGCTCTCACAGAAATTTCATCAAAAGATGCTACGCTAAGTTTAAAAAGAGTGAAGGAGATTATTGATTTAGAGACATCATCAATCATAAGAAACAGTCTTATGATTGGTTATGTTGTCGGAAGTGGAAATAATAGTGATGTTAATGATTTGTTGGATGATATAGGTTTTTGTTGTGGATATGTTTTTCAAGCCCTTAATGACATGGAAGCCTTTGGAAATTCCGAAGAATTAATGAAACATAAAGGCATGTTAACCACTGATATCCTAGAAGATAGAAAGAACTTAGTAATTGCCTATATTTATGCGTGGGCAAATAAGAAAGAAATAAAAGAGCTTAAAGTAACATGCGAAAGTAAAAAAATATTTCAATCTGTAAATTCATTGATTAGTAAGTATGGTATTAAAGAACATATGCTAGAAGAAATTGAAAATCTCCAAAAGAGAATAGATGATCGTATAACTAAAATTGAGCAGATAACAAAACGCTCTGAATGGTGCAAGCATTTTGCCAAATTTATTGACATTACAATTTCGGCAAGCAAGAAAAGAGCACTAGGTTGAGGAAATAATATCTTTCCAATCGGCCATCATGGAAATAATCACAGAGGCGAAATTGATTAACGAAAAAAGTGATGGGATAATCCATGCGTATGAATCACTTAACTTGTATTTCCGGTCATATATATGATATATTATTTCAAGATATTCAGATTTTTTTACAGTTATTCTTGATTCCATATCGTATAATTTCTGGTATAAATTAATGCTTTGTTCGGTTAAGTTGTTATATATTTTGTGTAACAAGACATAACGAATAATACTTGATGCGGGGATCATCAGAACTATGGCAACTAAAATTATTACCCATGAAAAAAGCAAAGGTAAATATTGCTCAGATAGAAATTTATCATAAAAAACAATCTCGATAGTGTTAACTGGTGAAAATAAAGTGAAAAGAATGATGAAAAGCGATCCAACGATAATAAATCTATTGCGGTAAACATAGCTAATTCGTTCCAGGAAAAGAAACCAGCATGTTCTATCTGGCATAAGCTTGTCGTACCCATTTTCATTAGTCTTTTGGATTGCCGCTATACTATTTAGCAACAATAAGATATATATGTATTGCTGAAAAACTATGAATGCAGCAAAAACCACACAAGCTAATGCCAGTAAACTATATACTCCCACGAAGTTAATTTTAACAAATCCAAGGATAACACTTATAATGACAAAATAGCTACTTGCAATAAAGCACGGGATAAAATTTAAATTGCGATTAATTCTTTTGAAATAAATAGCTGAAGCATATGAAAGATTAGGATCTCCACTTAATTCTATTTTTAGTTTATCGTTTTGTTTCATTAAAAACTTAATTGCATAGAACAAGAGTAAATATAGAAAAACCCCCACAGAAACTTTAATACCAAATAACTCCATTTCGTCAAAGCTGTTAAGTATGAAACCTAGAATAGAAGCAAATAAAGCGATCATAAGATGCGTTCTTTTGTGAGGTTTAGAAATAATTTTCAATACTTTACGGAAAATACTTATGCTTTTGTGTTCGTCGATACTTTTTTGTTGCACTTTAATAATTTTTACGTTTTTTCTGCTTGATTTCTTATCTTTTTTTTTAGTTAATGGGTAACGATGTTTTCTTTTCATATTCCAAATTCCTTTACCACTAATAACAGTACACAAGTGTTAATGTATTACTAATGCACAGAATCTAATATCATTTATCTACCAAATATCATAATAGTTTTTTCAGATTGTATCTAAGTTAACACTGGTCGTTTATTAAAAACAGTATTTACGTTTTGATATTCAAATAATCTCGTATCAATAGAATTCTTTCTACATAATATCTTATTATCCTTTATTGCTGCTAATAATAAAAAGTAAAAGTACCTTCAATCTCAAATCGGTATTATTACTTCTAATTAGTTAATGTAATATTATTAAGGGTCCAATATCCGA
>JAISGP010000061.1 GCA_031263035.1 Lachnospiraceae bacterium
TATAATATACTGTTTAGCATTAAGGTATTTATTTCATTATTTGTAGCAAATTCATTGTATAAAGTTACAACAATATTTTTAAGTTTAATATAGTCTCTATCTACTTCTCTTTTTGAATCACAAACTATCCCGGAGAATTCTCCAAGAATGTCTAAAGAAAAACTATAGTCTAATTCTATTTGTATAAATGAGACTACACCAGTAGGAGTTAACGAATAAGTTACGCCACTAGGTATAATTAAAATATCTCCATCATTATAAGTGTGATGAAATTCATAATAATCTATTTGCACCACACCGGATAAAATGTATACAATATCTACTGAGTAATTATGCTCTATATATTTTTCTTTTTTTAATTCTATTTTTTCTGCCGAAAGAATTTTTTTACCTATATCTTCCATATTTTTTCTCTATCTTTCTTATTTTTTTTTAAAAGTCTATTTGTAATATTTATTACTGCAAATCAATTTCAATTAATTTAAATTCTAAAGCTTCTACATGTACACTTATTAAAAGTGGGCAATCTTCCTTAACTTGAGTTATTTTCATATTTACATCTAAATTTGCTGTTTCTTTAAGGATATCTAAATCAGTTTTTGATAATGTTGGCAAATAATTTATTTTGCTCCAATTATATAAAATACTGCTTTTGCAATTTGAAACAGTATATTCTTTAATTAAATAGGTACCTTTTGGTGGGCTGTTAAATACAATATTATATGTTCTGGCAGGTGTACTATTAAAAACATTTTCATAGGTATCTAAGTCACTGGGGTGCACATTATGTTCAGTGTACTTCTTTTTAAAATGGTCATAATGAAAGAATAACCCGGATATAGAAGTTATAGAATTAGACGTAATAATATAGTTATCACCCTGTTCAATTACATCTTCCATTAGTTTTGAAAAAAGATAATAGGCAAAATAAGAAGGCTTTGGAATGTTTTTATCTGAAAATAATCCCCATCCACCGAATAAAATATCATTTGAATCCACGTATCTAAGAGCAGAGTCTGTAAGCAAATAATATCCTAAGGCACTAATATTAAGGTGGGCACAGGAAATCATTTGCTTAATTAGAAAAACTCCTTGATATGCAGAATCATTTAGAGTATTTCTAGATGAAAGGTTTGAATTAAATTCTGTTACCCAAATTTCTATATTTGCATATTTAGATTTTAATGTATCACAGAACAGGGTAAGTCGTTTATTTATAAGATTTTCATCAAGAGAAAGAGATAGCCTGTTATTCTCAATAACTAAAGGATATAGGTATGTAGTGAAAAAATCAGGACATACATTTTCTCTTTCTAAATATGAAAGTATGGCATGAACATTTTTAGGTTCACTCCAATCATTAAATCCGGGGCCACCAATTTTACAAGTTAATCCTACCTCTTGGATAATATCATGAACCTTTTTATAGAATCTTGCATAGTTGTACATTGAGAATTCTTTCATATCATCATCTGATCTGGTATAGTGATAACTAATCTCGAAATTCCATTTGTTGCAAATATTAAGCCCATATCTATTTATACATGAATATAAAAAATCAGGGAGTTTTTCAATAATAGAAGAGTAGTATTCTGTAGAATCCGACATGAAAGCATCGTTTTTATAATCTGCAAATGAAAGATTAATGTTAAGCTGTTTATTTCCTAGTTCAATAAATGGCATAAGGTTATTATCTATCATGGAATCAAATATCTTAAATAATAAGGTATAGTCATAAATTGTTCTGCTTTCAATAGTATATGTAGAAATTATATCAAAAATTCTGCAAATACGACCATAGGAAAAACCTATCTCATCTTGCATTTTTTTAAGTAATTCATAAAAATAGGCATTATCAAGATAGGAAGCATACCCTAGGTTGATGAGTTTATTCCAAAAAGAGGGTAAAGTAAACTTGTCTATACCTTCAAAGGGTACAGTAATATTAAAAGTTTTAGCACTTTTTGAGCCTAAAGAACTACTACGTTTTTCATTTAGAAGTTCCTTAAAAGTCTTACCAGTTTCCTTTTTTATATAATTTGCTAGATATTGAGGAGTTAGATTAAGAAATAGAGATAAACTTTTTAAACCTATTTTTTCATCTAAATGTTCATCAATATAATCATAAATATTAGAAATATTCATACCACGCCACCATTCCTTTGGCACAAATAATAACATCAATATTAATAAAAGTAAATAAAAATTAATATAATTAAATTGTTAATGGATTGTTATAGAAAAAATGTGCCATAATAATTAAACAATTCTTAATTAAAGGGATGAATTATTAAGCTAACTATTAATAAGTTTGCTATTATATGTATCGACAAAGCAAGGAACGCCGGCAAACCCTTGTAAAATTAAAACGAAAACAAATTATGAAAAAGGAGACCAGCGATGGGCACAAAAGAATATAAGATAGGACCTTTGCAATATTTTGCATATGGAACAGGAAACTTTGCTTCACAGTTATCATGGACAATGGTTAGTACATATCTAACAGTTTTTTATACAGATGTTTTTGGACTTGGGGCAGGAGCGGTAGCAGTTTTGTTTTTAGTAGCTAGAATTTGGGACGGAATTAATGACCCTATGATGGGTGAAATCATGGAACATACCCATACAAGATGGGGACGTTTCAGACCTTATGTAGTAATTGGAGCACCACTTTTAGTAGTATTTACAGTACTGACATTTACAGTACCGGGCTTTAGTTCAACAGGTAAATTAATTTATGCATATGTAACATATATTGGACTTGGTATGGTTTACACAATGACTAACGTTCCTTATCAAGGACTTCCGGGAGTTATGACAGATAAAGGACCTAAGATTGGAAGACTTATGACAGCTCAGATGATGGGTATGGTTATAGGAATGATAGCTCTTAATTTATTTACACTTCCACTTGTTAAATTCTTTGGACAAGGAAATGAAAAAGCTGGATATCAAATCACAGCTTCAGTATTTGCAATAGTAGCACTTCCACTTTTCTGGTTCTGTGCTAAACAATGTAAAGAAGTTATTACAGTAAAGAAAGAACATCAAGTATCTGTTAAAGAATCAGTAAAATGTATCGTTAAAAATAAAAACCTTATGATGGTTCTTCTTTATACAGTGTTAAATATGTCAGGTATGATGGGAAGAATTGCAGTAGCTGTTTATTTCTATATGTATGTAGTAAGAGATTTTAGATTTATTACAATATTTATGATGATGCAGATGATAGTCGGTGCAATCGTTATGCCATTCTCTCCAAGAATTATGGAGAAACTTGGAAAGAAAGCTACAATTGTTTTAGCACAAATTCTTCAAGCAGGTGGACTTTTAATTATGGCATTTGGTCCACACCAAAATATTCCATTCTTATTCGTATGTCATATCATTTATGGATTAGGATATATTGCAGGTCCTTGTGGATCAACAATGATTGTTGAAGCAGTTGATGATGTTGACTTAAAGACTGGTGTTAGAACAGACGGAACAGCATTTGCACTTAATGGTCTTGGTTCTAAAATCGGAACAGCTGTTGGTTCAGCAGTAGGTATCGCAGTTATTGGAGCTTTTGGATATGTTGCAAATGCACAACAGACAGCTCATGCAATACAAGGAATTAATATTGGAGTTAATATTGTTCCAGCAATTTTCTTCTTACTAGGAATTATCCCAACATTATTCTATTCATTAAAGGATAAAGATGTTGAAGAAATAAGAGCTAAATTACGTAAGAGAAATGATGAAAGAGATGCAGTTTCAGAAGAAGCTTAATTTTGCATTTAATAAAAATATTTAAAGTTAAAAATAATAATTAATATTTCATGGTATATAAGAAAGAGGTGCTTTTAAAATGGAAAAAGTAAGAGTAGGAATTGTTGGTTGTGGAGGAATTGCTAATCAAAAACACATGCCTTCACTTAAAGCTAATAGTGAGTTAAATGAAATAGTTGCATTCTGTGACATTATTCCAGAGCGTGCCGAAAAGGCATGCAAGGAATATGGAGCAGAAGGTGCTAAAGTTTATACAGATTATAATGAACTTGTAAAAGATGCAAACGTTGACGTTGTTCATGTATGTACACCTAATGTTGTTCATTGTCCTGTAACAGTAGCAGCATTTGAAGCTGGAAAACATGTTATGTGTGAAAAACCAATGGCACATAATACAGAAGATGCTAGTAAAATGATTGATGCATGGAAGAAGTCAGGAAAGAAATTTACAATTGGATATCAAAATAGACTTCGTGATGATACTCAAACTTTACATGGTTCTTGCGTTGATGGTGAACTTGGTGAAATCTACTTTGCTAAAGCTCATGCCCTTAGAAGAAGAGCTGTTCCAACATGGGGTGTATTTCCTAATAAAGCACTTCAAGGTGGAGGACCACTTATCGATATAGGAACTCATGCTCTCGATATTACCCTTTGGATGATGAATAACTATGAACCAGTTTCAGTATCAGGGCAAGTATTCTACAAACTTGGAAGAGATGAACATGGCCCAGAAGGAAATGTATTTGGACCTTGGGATCCTAAAACATTTGAAGTTGAAGATTCAGCATTTGGACTTGTTAAAATGAAAAATGGAGCAACAATTTATCTTGAAGCTTCTTGGGCGTTAAATGTACTTAAATCTATGGAAGCATCAACTACTCTTTGTGGTACAAAAGGTGGTGCTGAAATTCATCATGGTGGAAGTTATCCACAAGACGAATTGATTTACAATACTGTTGAACATAATCAACTTATGGAAAAAACAATTTCACCAGCAGGTGTAGTTGATTTCTTCGAAGGTGGAGTATCTGCTGAAGGTGTTAGAGAACAAAAACAATGGCTTGAAGCAATTATTAATGATACAGAACCCCTTGTAAAACCTGAGCAAGCATTTGTTGTTACTCAAATTCTTGAAGGAATTTATAAATCAGCAGAAACAGGAAAAGAAGTATTCTTCTAGGAGGCATTAGAAAAATGGCAGGAAGACAGATATATAATCCTAATGGATTTAAAAATGAAGAAAAAGATGGAAAAATCATCGGATTTTCATTTGAATTTAAATTACAATATTATAGAGGTATTACACCTTCTATCATAAGAGATTTTAAAATCAATGTTGATGGAATAGATTATGAAAGAGAAAAAATCTTATTCTCTGTAAATGGTGAAACATTTACTATGGAAGAGATTAGAACTTTAGTAGATTCAGATTATAGATGGGAATTTGGTGAATTTGCTAAGATAACTGTTCTAAATGACGCAGGTTTATCTAAAGGCAAACACCACATTAAAGCTATTCAAATATATGCTCCATCATACATGCCATTTATTCAAGAAGTGCCATGTGAAACAGATTTTGAAATTAATTAGGAGGCAGAAAAACTATGAGTTATGATATAAAAAGAAGTGTTTCATTATACAGCTATCAAGATGAGTATTATAATGGACAATTAGATTTGGAAGGATGCCTTCGTGAAACAGCTAAATCCGGAGCAACAGGAGTTGAACTTCTTGCCGAGCAGATGATAAAAAGGTTTCCAAATCCAATATATACAGAGGAATTTGTAGAAAAATGGAACTCTTGGCTTAAAAAATACAATCTTACACCAACTTGTTATGATGCTTTCTTAGAGAATCATATTTATGATAATAGAACTTTATCTCTTGGAGAACAGATTAATATGATGAAAAGAGATATTAATTTAGCTTCAATTTTAGGATTTACTAATCTTAGAACTTTGGTTTCAACGCCAATGGATGTTATTGAAGGAAGTCTTGAATATGCAGAAGAAAAGAATGTAAGAATTGGCCTTGAAGTTCACTCACCATTTTCACTTAATTCAGGATGGGCTGAAGGATATATGAAAATGATTGAAAAAACAGGTACTAAATTCTTTGGATTTATTCCAGATATGGGTATTTTCTGTAAGAGAGTTCCGGATGTTGTAACTGAAAGAGCTAGAAGAAATGGTGCTTCAGAAGAATGTATTAAGATTGTAGACGATGCATTTGCAAAAAGAGTAAGTGATGGCTTTGTAAAGATTAAATATGACCTTGATCTTGGAAAAGCAAATATGGAATACCGTGTTGCAAATAAGATGCCTGAACTTATGGATGCTATTACAAAGGCTGGCGGAAAAGAAGCTGACTTTGGCTATGCAAATCAATCTTTTACGTATACATGGTGTGATCCACAGGATATAATTGATAATATTGATTACATCTATCATACCCATGCTAAATTCTACAATGTAGATGAAAATTATAATGAAACATCAGTAGCAATTAAAGAAGTTGTAGAAGCTTATAAAAAAGCTGGTTATAAAGGATATTTAAGCAGTGAATATGAGGGCGGAGAGGCTCTTAGAGATGCTCTTACTGTTGATAGTATTGAACAGGTCAGAAGACATCAAGAAGCACTTAGACGTGCAATAGAAGATTAGTTAGAAAGGATGTGCTTAAGGTGAAAGAATATAAAGCTTCTGTCTGCGTAATTGCAGCAGGACCATCGGGGTTAAGTGCAGCTGTTCAGGCAGCACAGCTTGGAAGTGACGTGATTGTACTTGAAAAAGCAGCTGCAGTTGGAGGTGCTGCTAATATGGGAATGGGACCTCTAGGGATAGGTACCAAATATCAAAAGGCACAGATGATTGATATAACTGTTGAGAAAGCATTCAATATGTTTATGGATTATACACATTATAATGTAGATGGGAGACTTATTAAGAGATATTTCACTCAGTCTGCTGAAACAATTGAATGGCTTGAAGATATGGGTGTAGAATTTGAAGGTGCTTATAGATATTTTCCACAGTCAGAAGCTACCTGGCACATTGTTAAAACAGATAAAGGTATTGGACCTCGTGCCGCATCATTTATGAATAGAGCATTATATGAAACGGCTCTTGAATTAGGCGTTAAATTTCTATTATCTCACCCTGCCAAAGAAATTGTTAAAAAAGATGGTAAGGTTTGTGGTGTAAAAGCCACTGATGAAAAGGGTGAAGAAGTTTATGTAGCCTGTGATGCAGCTATCATTTGCACAGGTGGAGCCGGTGCAAATAAAGACATGATTAAAAAATATACTGGACTTGAGTTTAGAAAAGATGTATATAATTTCGCTGTCCCAGGTGTAATGGGTGATGGACTTAACATGGCTTGGAATGCCGGAGCAGACCAAACTCAAGTAAGAATAGAAATGGCAGCTGATATCGGTGGTGGAGATGAAACCACCGGTGGTGTTACTAATATTATGAAGCAACCTAATCTTCTTGTTAATTATGATGGGAAACGTATTATGAACGAAGATTATATGCAGAATTCAACATATCTTAGTAATGTAGCCAATCATCAAAAAGAAAAGACATGTTTTTCTATAGTAGATAGTTCTATAGTGAAATATTATATAAAACATGGGGTAGATGTAACTAGCATGGTTACTCCTGACCCAGATGTATCTGATTTTTATGAAGGAATTTCTATATTAAAGAAAAATGGTTCAACTTATTACTTTATAGCAGATACAATAGAAGAATTAGCTGATATGACAGGTATTAATAAAGAAAACCTACTTGAAACAATTGATAATTACAATTATTTCTGTGATAGTAGAGATGAAGAGTTCTTTAAAGATCCTAAATATCTAAGACCTATATTTAAAGCTCCATTTTATGCAGCAGCAGTTCACCCAGGTGGATATGGAACAGTAGGTGGAATTAGAATTAACGAAAATTGTGAAGCCCTTGATAAGGATTATACTAAGGTAGATGGACTTTATGCAGCAGGAGCTGACGCTTGTAATATATATGACGACAGTTATATGTTTTTACTTCCGGGAAATTCAATGGGATTTGCTGTTAACTCAGGAAGAATTGCAGCGAAAAGTGCATCAAAATATGTAAAAGAGGTAAGATAATGGTAGAAATAACTATAGATGGAAAAAAGATAAACGTAAGTGAAGACCAGTGCGTACTTGAAGGAGCACTTACTAATGGTATATACATTCCACATTTATGTCACCATAAAGATTTGCCTGAAAATGGTTCTTGTCGAATGTGTATAGTTTCAGTAGATGGCAGTAATGAAGTTACTCCTTCTTGCAAATTAATGCCTAAAGAGGGAATGGTTATAAATACAAAAAGTGAGAAGATAGATAAATTACGCTTCTTAGCTTTAGATTTATTACTTGCCGGTCATCCTGAAGATTGTTCAACTTGTCCTAAATATGGCAATTGTGAATTGCAAACCCTTATTCAATATATGGGTGGGGCTTCAAACCGAATGAGAAGACGAAGCAAAGGATTTAAAGAAAATAAAGAAAATCCTTTAATTGAACATGATATGAATCGTTGTGTACTTTGTGGAAGATGTGTAAGAGCTTGTAAAAATCTTAGAGAAGTTAATGTTCTTGATTATAAGAAAGAGGACATGGAAACTTATATCGGAACCCTTCATGATAAACTCTTAAAAGATGAAGGCTGTAGATTCTGCGGAGCATGTGCTGAAGTTTGTCCTACAGGAACTATTAGAGATAAATTGATGATAGCAAATCCTGATAAGAAAAAAGAAGATGTAGTTCTTCCTTGTAAAGCAGCTTGTCCGGTACACACAGACATACCTAAATATATTAGATTTGCAAAGGCAGGAGATTTTGACGGTGCAACAGCAGTAATTAGAGAAAAGATTCCATTTCCAACTTCTCTTGGTTATATTTGCACTCACGTATGCGAATTATCTTGCAAAAGAAAAGAATTAAATGATTCCATGTCAATTAGAAATATTAAAAGATATGTAAGTGAACATTCAACCGGTAAGTATTGGAAGGAAGGCGGAAAGCAACTTCCTGACACTGGAAAAAAAGTTTGTATCGTAGGAGCAGGTCCTGCCGGAATGACAGCGGCACTTTATCTTAGAAAACAGGGACATGATGTAACTGTTAAAGAAGCATTATCTAATGCCGGTGGAATGTTAAGATATGGTATTCCAAAATATAGACTTCCTAGAGAAGTAATTGATGAAGAAGTAAAATTCATTACAGACAAGGGAGTCAAACTTGAAACAGGTTCAAAAGTTGAGAAACCTATTGAACTTAAAAATGATTACGATGCTGTACTTATGGCAATTGGAACTCATAAAGGAGTAAGACTTCCTCTAGAAGGAAACGACCTTAAAGGTGTTCTCATAAATACTGACTTTTTAAGAAATGTTAGTGAAGGCAAAGAAACTAACATGGGAGAAAGAGTTGTAGTTCTTGGTGGTGGTAATGTTGCCTTTGATTGTGCAAGAAGTGCAGTTAGACTTGGAGCTAAAAAAGTCTCACTTGCTTGTCTTGAGGCTAGAGAAGTTATGACAGCTGATGATGAAGAGATAAAAGAAGCCCAGGAAGAAGGAATTGAAGTATTCCCAGCTAAAACCTTTGAAAAGATTACCGGAGAAGGTAATGTAACCGGTGTTGACTTTATGAATGTTCTTTCTTTTGAATTTGATGAAAATAGAAGAGCTATTATAACAAAAGAACCTAATTCAGAGATGCATATTGATTGTGATACAGTTATATTTGCAACAGGTCAAAGATCTGATATTTCTCCTGAAGCAGGACTTAAAATTGGTAGAGCTAATTCAATAGATACAGATTTTGAAACTCTTAAAACTTCTGAAGATGGAATATTTGCAGCAGGCGATACAATATATGGAACAAAATCAGTTATAGAAGCAGTTGCTTCAGGAAGAAAAGCTGCCAGCTTAATTGACATATATCTTGGTGGTGATGGAGATATAACTGAAAAATTAGCTCCGGAGGAACCAGAGATTACAAGTATTGGTCATATAGATGGTTTTGGGGATTTAGAAAGAAAAGAACCTAAAATCAAATCTGCAAATGAAAGAAAAGATAATTTTGATAAATTCGATTTTGGACTTTGCGATAGCGATGTATGTGGCGAGTCTACTAGATGTCTTCAATGTGATTTACGTCTTAATATATCGAGCCCAAGACTTTGGGATGAATATAGTACTAAGGAGGTGGAAGTATAATGTTTACTGAAAATATGGATACCGAAAAAATGCTTTCACTTATAGAAAGTGCTGATATTTATGAATATGGAGTTTTTAAAGAAAGCTTTACAGCTAAGCTAAATGAATATAAAAATTCAGGTAAAGCAAAAACTATCATAGCTGCCATTGATAATGTTGATACAGATGAAATGTTATTAGAAGTTTTATATAAAAACTCTAAAGAAGTCATCTGTGGAATGAAGGCAGTCGCTAATATACTTTCTATTTCTGAAATGGTAATTTATTTGCCGGAAGGAAAAGATGATTTAGTAAAGATTGTTGAAAATGCAGCTAAAGAGTTAAACACAGAAATCCTTATAAAAACTGGTATTGTGGATGTTAGAGAGTATAGAGAGGCATTTATAACTCATGTAGAAACAATGACTGCAGTAAATGATGTACTAGAAGGAAAAAAAGCTGATAAGGCCTTAATTCAAATTAAAGAAGTATTTGGCGATGATACTAAACTTAGTGAAATAAAAGAATTAGAATATGGGAAAGCCATAAGTGATATCTTTGATACAAGTAAAGTTAGTATAAAAGCTGTTGAAATAGGATATAAGCTTTATGATAAAAGCATTTTGCAGCAGCCTGTTACTAAAGAAACTGTTCTTGGAACAGGAGTAATAACTTTATATGATAAATCTTGCTGTATGGTTCATATCTCTAAGGATTTAAGCCTTAAAATGAGAGAACATTCTTGTGGAAAATGTACTTTCTGTAGAGAAGGTTTCATTCAACTTGATATGAGACATGGGGAGATTGTAAGTAAAAAAGGCGAGTTAGACAGCATTGGTATTATGAAGGACATAGGTAAAGCTATGAACTTTAGCTGTGAATGTAGCGTAGGTACTTATGGTGCAAATGATATTGTAGACATTTTAGATAAATTCGAAAATGAATACATTAGTCATATTAAGAAAAAAGATTGCCCTGAGGGAGTATGTAAAGCCTTTACTAATATTTATATTGATCCAGATAAATGTATTGGATGTACAAAGTGTATAAAAGCTTGTCCTATTGATTGTATCGAAGGAAAAGAAGGCTATATTCATATGATAGAAGATATGGATTGTACTAAGTGCGAAGAATGTATAAAAGTTTGTCCACAGAATGCAGTGGTTATAACTAAAAAGAGAACTCCAAGTATTCCTAATAGGCTTACTAGAGTTGGAAGATTTAAACAGTATTAATATTAAAAGATTTGAACCAAAACAAATATAAACATAGCTCTTACAAGAGTTGGAAGATTTAAACAGTATTAGAATTAAGTAGAGTATATAGTTTTAAATTTTAAATAATGAGGAGATAAAACATGAAAGTATTAGGAATTAATTTTGGTGGACGTCCTATGGAACGTTGCGAAATCATGGTAAAAGAAGCTTTATTTGCAGCTAAAGAAGCTGGAGCAGAAGTTGAATTTGTAAGAACAGTTGGAATGAATATTGGACATTGTAGAGGCTGTGGTGTTTGTACAGACAAACGTGATTCAGGTTCAAATGTTCATTGTATTTTTGAAGATGATTATCAAAAAATCGAAGAGAAGATTTTAGATGCAGATGGAGTAATCGTTGCTTCTCCAGTATTTTCAATTGGTACATCAGGACAAATGAAAAACTATATTGATAGATTTGGTGCTGCTCATGATTTGGCTGCTTGCGAAATGGAAAATAAAAAACGTATTGAAGCAGGTAAAACAGGAGATGAATTACTTGATCCTAGATATTTCAAGAAACGTTACGTTGCATATATTTCTGTTGGTGGAGCAAGTACTCCTCACTGGGCATCACTTGGACTTCCAACAATGACAGAGTTCGGTACTTCAATGTATGCTAAAGTAGTTGGACAAATCAACGGTTATGGACAAGGTATGAAAGTAAGTCCTCTTTTTGATGATGAGCTTATGGCAGAATGTGCTAACCTTGGTAAAAAAGTAGTAGAAAGCTACGGAAAAGATTATGAAGATGTTAAGTGGAATGGTGAAGAAGGTTCTTGCCCACTTTGCCATGGTAATGTAATTCTTATGAATGGAACAGATAAAGTAAACTGTGCAAGCTGTGGTCTTCCACTTACAATGCATGTAGAAGGTGGAAAAGTTACATATACTCATGATAAAGCTGATGAGAAATATTCAAGAGTAACTAAAGAAGGTTTATATGATCATTATTGGGAAATCGAAGGAATGAAAGAAGTAGCTATTCCTAAGGTTATCGCAAATAAAGATTGGTTAGAAGAACATAAAGCAAAATACAAAAACTTTGATGAAGAAATTAAAAAAGTAAAGTAGGTGGATAGTATGAAATTAGGATTTGTAAGTGCAATACTTGATTGGTGTGAATACGAAGAAATGATGGATACTGCTAGAGATTTAGGTCTTGAATGTGTTGAAGTAGCATGTTGGCCTAAGGGTAAAGCAGAGAGAAGATATGCAGGAGTTTCACATATTGATGTGGATAGGGTTATAGAAGACGATGCATATGGAAAATATATTTTAGATTATGCTAAAAAATCAAATGTAGAGATATCTTCACTTGCATTTTATCCTAATACTATGGATGGAGATTTGGAAAAGAGAGCTGGAGCAGTTTCTCATTTGCAAAATGTAATTAAAGCAAGTGCTAAACTTGGAATAAATATGGTTACAACTTTCATAGGAAGAGACCAAACTAAAACTGTAGAAGAAAATCTTGAAATAGTAAAAGAAGTTTGGAAGCCTATAATTTCCCTTGCAGAAAGCCTTAAAGTAAAAGTTGCAATTGAAAATTGCCCAATGCTTTTCTCTAAAGATGAATGGCCGGGAGGACAGAATCTCTTTACTACTCCAAAGATTTGGAAACAAGTTTTTGAGATTTTGGATAGCCCATTCCTTGGAATTAACTATGATCCATCTCATTTTGTATGGCAGATGATAGATTACATTAAGCCTATTTATGAATTTAAAGATAAGATTTTCCATGTTCATTATAAAGATATTAAGATTTATAAAGACAAACTTGATCAAGTTGGTATTATGGCATATCCTCTAGAATTTATGTCACCAAAACTTCCGGGACTTGGAGATGTAGACTGGGGCAAATATGTTAGTGCTTTAACAGATATCGGCTATGATGGATATACTTGTATTGAAGTTGAAGATAAGGCTTTTGAGGGAACTCATGACAAAGTGTTAGATAGTTTGAAACTTAGTAAAAGATATATAAGTCAATTCGTACAATAAAATTTTCGTGAAAGAGGCAGTATTATGAAGATGAAAATAGGAATAGTAGGATTTGGATTTATGGGTCATTGTGATGCAGATACCTTTGATACCTTTGATGATATTGAACTTACAGCAGTTTGCGATACTAATCCAGACCAACTTAAAGATGCACCGGAAGGTGTAAAACAGTACAGTAATGTAGATGATATGTTAAAAGATGCAGATATTGATGTGGTAATGGTAAGTACACCAAATCCAAGCCATCCGGAGATGGTAAAGAAGGCAGCAAAAGCAGGAAAACATGTTATTTGCGAGAAACCTGCAGCAATGTCTGTAAAAGAATTTGATGAAATGGTAGAAGCTTGCAAGGAAGCAGGAGTTTTATTTACTGTACATCAACAAAGAAGATGGGATACTGACTATCGTGTTATGAAGGAAGTATATGATAAACACATGGTAGGAGATCCTTATATTATTAAAAGTCAATTATATGGATTTAATGGCTATATGCATGATTGGCATGTTTACCCTGAAATGGGTGGAGGAATGCTTTATGATTGGGGCGTTCATCTAATTGACCAGATTTTAAATATGGTTGATTCAAAAATTGTGTCATTATATGCTGACATCAGAAATGTTATTAATGAAAAAGTAGATGATTATTTTAAGATAATCATGAAATTTGCCAGTGGTGTTACAGCTGAAATTGAACTTGGAACATATTATTTAACACCAATGAGAGGTTGGTTTATTGGTGGAAATACAGGAAGTGCTATGCTTAATGGTTTTACTAATGAAGGTAAAATTGTAAGGACAGAACATCTTCTTGAAAATGTACCAGGAAAAATCACAATGACAGCTGTTGGACCAACAAGAAGTTTTGGACCTGCACCAGAAGGACTTTTAATAGATGAACCATTACCGGAGGTAAATGTTTCACAGAGAGATTACTTTGTACAATTCTTAAAAGCCTTTAATGGCGAAGAAGAAGTCTTTGTTAAACCAGAACAAGTTAGAAGAGTTCTTAGGGTAATGGATGCTGTTAGAGAGTCTGGTAAAACAGGTAAAGCTATAGAATTTGAAAAATAAATAGAATGGATGAAATGCTTTGAGTAATAATAAAAGAGTTACGTTATCAGTGTTTTTAATTGCCTTTGCCTTTGGACTTAGCATTACAGGGATTGCTCCAATACTAGGTATATTAAAAACGGAATATGCAACTTATGGAACAGATAGTGTCCAGATTTTGCAGACCCTTCATTATTTACTTTTGATGGTAGGTTCTATATTTATAGGATATTTAACTACCAAATTTGCAAATAAAAATATTGCAATAATCGGACTTTTAATTATTGGGGTATTTGGTGTTTTGCCAGCCTTTATTGCTGGATATAATGTTGTTTTTATTTCAAGATTGCTAATTGGATTTGGTTTTGGTATTACATCACCAATTAATACAGCAATTATTACCGAATTTTTCGTACCTGAAAAACGTCCTATGTATTTCGGACTTCATGTAATAGGTATGGGATTTGGTAATATGATAGCCAATCTTGTAGGGGGAGTTTTAGCAGGTATAAATTATAGATATTTCTATTTAGTATATGGGATTGCCTTTATATCTCTTTTAGGAGTAAAAGTTTTACTTCCTAAAGAAGGAAAGAAAGTACTTGTTTCTAAAGAAGATATGAAGATGAATAAAGAAGTTTATATGATTTCATTTGCATCATTTTTACATACTTTATTTATTACAGCATACAGTACGAATATTGCAATCTATGTTGCACAGAAAATTACAGAAAATTCAGCTATTGTAGGTACAGTTACGGCAGTTAATGCTGCATTTGCACTAATAGTTGGAGCAACGTTTGCAGGAATATCGAAGGTTCTTAAAAAAGCAACCTTAGTTGTATCAACTATTTTGGCAGTATTAGGATATGTTGCTATTATTTCAATTCCGGGATTACTGGGAGTTTATATTGGAAGTGCCTTTTGCGGTGCATCACTTAGTTGCTTTATGGCAAGATGTTCATTTATGCTTTCAGTTAGCGTTAAGCCGGAAGCTGCAGCTAAAGCTAGTGGAATTTTTAGCATAATAGGTGGAGTTGGAGGACTTGTATCACCAATTCTTATAGGAAGATTGTCAGAAGTTATAACCCATAGTAATACTTCTATAAATCAATTTATGGTTAGCCTTTTTGGAATGGTATTATTGACGGTTTTCGTATATGTAATATCTTATAAGGTTGATAAGAATAAAATATAAGTTTAAGTAGTAGAGTGTACTTTGAAATGAGAGTACACTCTTTTTGTGTTTGCTTTATATAGATATAAATGTTAAAATATTCCCGTTCTAAAATAATATGAATATATTCTTGGTAATGAGAAGGAGAGAAGATGAAATCAGTAATTTTAGATGTAGACGGCACCATATGGGACACCACAACAGAAGTTGCTAAGTGTTGGACAAAGGTTATAAATGAAAATGGAATTGAGATAGAATTAAGCGGAGAGCAGCTGGGTAAATTATTTGGATTACCTATGGATATGTTAATTAAGGCTATTTTACCTAATGTACCTGAACAAGAAAGAATGGAAGTAGCCGAAAAAGCTGTAACATATGAAAATGAGCATTTAAGGACGGCGGTGGTTAAACCCTATGATGGAGTAGTTGAAACCATTAAAAACTTATCTGAAATTACAGATGTTTACATAGTTAGCAATGCGAATTCCGGGTATATAGAATCTATGATGGAAAATTTGCAAATAGAAAAATACATCAAAGACTTCACTTGTTATGGAGATACCGGAGAATATAAAGATAAAAATATTCAATATATAATAGAAAAAAATAAAATATCAGATCCAATTTATGTGGGAGATACTGAAATGGACAGACAAGCATGTAAAAGTGCAAATGTTCCCTTTGTATATGCTGCCTATGGATTGGGAAATGTAAAAGAAAAACCAGATTATCAAATCCAAAGTTTTAAAGAAATTATTTCTTTAATTGTTTAGTCATATTAAGATAAAAAACAAAAATTATAAAAGAAAATGAAGAAAATAGTGATGTTAAGTTAAGTTTTTAAAAATTGTATTTAAGTACTCAATTTTAAACACGTTTATTCTGTGCACTTCTATTGTATTTTGAAAATGTTGCACGTATAATAGTATCAAATGCGAAAGTATAAAACATACCAAATTTTACTAGCATTATATAACTAAAGGAGGACTAAAAATGTCAAGACAAATGAAGACTATGGATGGTAATGAAGCTGCTTCACATGTATCTTATGCGTATACTGAAGTTGCTGCAATCTATCCTATAACACCTTCATCAGTTATGCCAGAGCATATTGATGAGTGGGCAACAGAAGGAAGAAAAAATATATTTGGACAAGAAGTTCATGTAACAGAGATGCAATCAGAAGCAGGTGCTGCTGGTGCGTTCCACGGATCTCTTGCTGCAGGAGCAATGACAACTACATTTACAGCTTCTCAAGGTCTTTTATTGATGATTCCCAACATCTATAAAGTAGCCGGAGAACAACTTCCAGGAGTATTTAACGTATCTGCTCGTACAATAGCAAGTCATGCACTTTCTATTTTCGGAGATCACAGTGATGTATATGCTTGCCGTCAAACAGGTGCTGCTATGCTTTGCGAATCTTCAGTTCAAGAAGTTATGGACTTAACTCCAGTTGCACATATTGCAGCTCTTGATGGAAAGATTCCATTTATTAACTTCTTTGATGGATTTAGAACATCTCATGAGCTTCAAAAAATCGAAACTTGGGATTATGAAGACCTTAAAGAAATGGTTGATATGGATAAAATTGATGAGTTCAGAGCTAATGCTCTTAATCCAAATCACCCATGTCAACGTGGTTCTGCTCAAAACGGAGATATTTTCTTCCAAGCAAGAGAAGCATGTAACCCATACTATGATGAACTTCCAGGAAAAGTTCAAGCAGCTATGGATAAAGTTAATGCTAAAATTGGTACAGATTATAAATTATTCAACTACTATGGAGCTGCTGATGCAGAAAGCGTAATTATAGCAATGGGATCTGTTTGCGATACTATTGAAGAAACTATTGATTACCTTATGGCTGCAGGCAAAAAAGTTGGTGTTGTTAAAGTTCGTCTTTACAGACCATTCTGCAAAGATGCTCTTATTGATGCAATTCCAGATTCAGTTAAAACAATCAACGTTCTTGATAGAACTAAAGAGCCGGGAGCACTTGGTGAGCCACTTTATCTTGATGTTGTTGCTGCACTTAAAGGTTCTAAATTTGATCAAGTTACAGTTAACACAGGTCGTTATGGATTATCTTCAAAAGATACAACTCCTGCACAAATCGTTGCTGTATTTGATAATGCAAATAAGAGCCCATTTACTGTAGGTATCAACGATGATGTTACACATCTTTCACTTGAAGTTGGTAAACCACTTGTAACTACACCAGAAGGAACAATCAACTGTAAATTCTGGGGACTTGGAGCTGACGGTACTGTTGGAGCTAATAAAAACTCTATCAAGATTATCGGTGATAACACAGATATGTATGCTCAAGCTTATTTTGACTATGATTCTAAGAAATCAGGTGGTGTTACAATGTCTCACCTTCGTTTCGGAAACAAGCCAATTAAGTCAACATACTTAATTCGTCAAGCTAACTTTGTTGCTTGTCACAATCCATCATACCTTAACAAATACAACATGGTTCAAGAACTTGTTGATGGAGGAACATTCCTTCTTAACTGTTCATGGAAACCAGAAGAATTAGAAGAACATCTTCCAGGACAGGTTAAAGCATTTATTGCTGACCATAAGATTAAATTCTATATTATTGATGGTATCCAAATTGGTAAAGATATCGGACTTGGCGGACGTATTAATACAGTTCTTCAATCTGCATTCTTCTCACTTGCTGAGATTATCCCTCAAGATAAGGCAATTGACCTTATGAAAGCTGCAGCTAAAGCAACTTACGGACGTAAAGGTGATAAAGTAGTTCAGATGAACTATGATGCTATTGATGCCGGTGCTAAGAAATACGTTGAAGTTAATGTTCCAGATTCTTGGAAATCTGCTCCAGACGAAGGACTTCAAAAACCAGACCTTCATGATGGTGCTGCTGATACAATTAAATTCGTTAAGAACATCCAACAAGATGTTAATGCTCAAGAAGGATATGGACTTCCAGTTTCTGCATTCTCTGACTATGTAGACGGAACTACACCTTCAGGAACAGCTGCATTTGAAAAACGTGGTGTTGCAGTAGATATACCTATCTGGAAACCAGAGAATTGTATCCAATGTAACAGATGTTCTTATGTATGTCCTCATGCTGTAATTCGTCCAGTTGATATGGATGAAAATGAAGTTGCTAAAGCACCAGAAGGAATGAAAGTTCTTGATATGATTGGTGTTCCAGGACATAAATTTGCAATCGTTGTATCTGCACTTGATTGTCTTGGATGCGGTAGCTGTGCTAATGTTTGTCCAGGTAAGAAGGGTGAAAAAGCTCTTGTTATGGAAAACATGGAAGCTAACGAAAAAGAACAACAAGAAAGATTTGATTATGCAAATCATCATGTAAGTCATAAACCAGAAGCTGTTGAAAAATTCGGTATCGCTTCTGTTAAAGGTTCTCAATTTAAACAACCACTTCTTGAGTTCTCAGGAGCTTGTGCTGGTTGTGGTGAGACACCATATGCTAAACTTATTACACAATTATTTGGTGATAGAATGTACATTGCTAACGCAACTGGATGTTCTTCAATCTGGGGTAACTCAGCACCATCTACACCATATACAAAGAACGAAAAAGGACATGGACCAGCTTGGGCTAACTCACTTTTCGAAGATAATGCTGAATTTGGTTATGGTATGTTACTTGCTCAAAACGTTATTCGTGAAAGACTTGCAGGAGAAGTTAAAACTATTTCTGAAAGCACACAAGCTCCAGCAAATGTTACTTCTGCAGCTAAAGAATATCTTGATACTTTCCATAAGGGAGCAGAAAATGGAGTTGCAACAGACAAACTCGTAGAAGCTCTTGCAGGATTTGATTGTGATTGTAGCGTTAAAGCTGATGTTCTTAAGAACAAAGACTTCTTAGCTAAGAAATCCCAATGGATCTTTGGTGGAGACGGTTGGGCTTATGATATTGGATTTGGTGGATTAGACCACGTTCTTGCTAGTGGAGAAGACATCAATATTATGGTATTTGATACAGAAGTTTACTCTAATACAGGTGGACAATCTTCTAAAGCTACTCCAAGAGGAGCAACAGCTCAATTTGCAGCAGCCGGAAAAGCTATCAAACAAAAAGACCTTGCTTCAATTGCTATGAGTTATGGATATGTATATGTAGCACAGATTGCTATGGGTGCTGATTATAATCAAACAGTTAAAGCTATTGCTGAAGCTGAAGCTTATCCAGGTCCATCTCTTGTAATCGCTTATGCTCCATGTATTAACCATGGTATTAAGAAAGGTATGTCTAAAGCTCAAACAGAAGAAGATTTAGCTGTTAAGGCTGGATACTGGTTCAACTTTAGATTTAATCCAGATCTTAAAGAAGAAGGAAAAGATGCTTTCATTCTTGATTCTAAGGAACCAACAGGAAGCTATCAGGAATTCCTTGATGGAGAAGTTCGTTACAATGCTCTTAAACGTGCTAATCCAGAAAGAGCTGAGATGTTATTTACTGAAGCTGAACAAGATTCAAAAGAAAGATATGAATACCTTAAGAGACTTATTAAACTTCACGCAGTTGATGGTGAATAAGATATATCTTTTAACATTTCAATAAGATTTCAAAGGCTACTGGGGATTTTCCCAGTAGTCTTTTTTTCAAAAATAGTTATTAAAATAGTTTAACAGTAAATTCTACGTTTACATGTTTAGTTTTACTTATATTTATGATATAATTTGCCATGTTGTATAGTTGGATTATAGAAATTCTTGGTTAATTAAGAGATAAATTTTTATTTGCAAATGAGGTGAAGTACATGGGTGATGGAATAGAACTAATGCTTCAAAACGAAGAATTTATAGAAGAAGCTGATAAAAGAAAATGGTATATGTTTCTTTATGAATCAGCAAAGAAAAAGATTACAACAAAGCTTGAAATACTTAATGATGATTTTCAAAGAACTCATAAGTATAATCCTATTGAGTATATTAAGGCACGAATTAAATCTCCTGAAAGTATAAGCAGAAAACTTATTCGAAATGGATATGAAGATACCCTTGAAAATATGTGGAACAATATCCATGATGTAGTTGGAGTAAGACTTGTATGTTCTTTTATTCCGGATATTTATACTCTTCAAAGCATGATTGGTAATCAGCAGGATTTAAAGCTTATAAAAGTTAAAGATTATATAAAAGAGCCAAAGGAAAGCGGATATAAAAGCTTTCATATGATAGTTTCACTTCCGGTTTTTTCTTCATTTGGAGAAATAAGAGTAAAAGTTGAAATACAGATTCGAACTATTGCTATGGATTTTTGGGCAAGCCTTGAACATAAGACAGCTTATAAGTTTGAAGGAAAGCCACCAGAATATATAACGAAAGAACTTCGTGAAACAGCAGAGATGATAACTGAACTTGAAACTAAGATGCTTCATTTAAATGAAGAGATTAGGAAATATGAAAAATTAGGATAGAGTATTAAATATAGAAATATAATTGTTTTTTTGTGAGTTTAATAGTTAGATATTTTTAGTGTTAAAAATATTGATGAACATTAAGAATAGTATCAACATAGAGAAATAGAAATTAATAAAAATAGATATTGACATTGTAGAATAAATATAATTTAAGGTGCGAGGTACAAATTGATAAAAAAGATTTTAAGTAATAGAGAAATAAAACAAGAAATAATAGATTGGTGCTATTTAGTTTTTGGAAGCGTTATGTTTGTTTTAGCCCTAAATATAGTTATAACTCCTCTTGGTTTATACAATGGAGGATTTATGGGTATAACTCAGCTAATTGCCCTTTTTGTAACCAACGTACTTCATATTAATTTACCAGCATCAATTAACGTAACTGGTATTTTGTATTTTTTCATTAATATTCCACTTTGGTTTTTAGGCTTAAAAGTATTTGGGAAAAAATTCTCTATAAAAACTTTAGTTACTATTATTATTCAGTCAGGTTTATTGGCAATTGTTCCTATACCTAAAGTTCCTATTTTAGATGATTATCTTTTAGCCTGCATTATAGGTGGTGCTCTTGCAGGAACAGGAACAGGACTTGTACTTCGTGGAAGAAGTTCTGGCGGTGGAATGGATATTGTAGGTCTATATGCTACAGTTAAGTGGCCAGGACTATCGGTAGGAAAGATTGGAATAATTGTAAATGTTATTGTTTATGGAATATGTATGTTCCTTTTCAATATAGAAATTGTAATTTATTCAATAGTTTATGCCTTTGTTACAGCTCTTGCGACAGATAGAGTTCATATTCAAAATATAAATGTTAGTATTATGATTTTCACTAAAAAAAGAGGTATCAGTAAAGCCATTATGGAAGAAACCGGTAGAGGTGTTACTAACTGGGATGGAATGGGTGCCTATACTGAAAAAACTTCTTATGTACTCTTTACTATGGCATCAAAATATGAAATACCTCAGATAAAACGTATCGTTCGTGATATAGATCCTGATGCCTTTGTGATTATAAATGAAGGTGCTCAGGTTGATGGTAACTTCATGAAGAAGTTACAGTAGTGAAAAGATATTTGTATTTATAAATGAAATTATTTGTAGAAATTATAAAAGAAAACAAATATGATAATAGAACTTCATAAAAAATGTAATAGTATTAAAGAAGTATAATTGTATTTAACATAAAATAAATGTTTAAGAGGTGTTGAAGATGAAATTTACTAAAATGGAGGGGATTGGCAACGATTATGTATATATAGATGGAACTAAAGAATATATACATGATAGAAAAGCCCTTGCGATCAGATTAAGTGAAAGACATTTTGGAGTCGGTTCAGATGGACTTATAATAATCGATAAAAGTGAAATTGCAGACTTTAAAATGGATATGTATAATGCAGATGGAAGCAATGCTGAAATGTGTGGCAATGGTATCCGATGTGTAGGCAAATTTGTTTATGATAAAGGACTTACAGATAAAACAGAACTATCTATTGAAACCGGTGCAGGAATTAAAACCCTAAAACTTTATTTGCAAGATAATAAAGTAAATGAAGTAGAAGTAGATATGGGAGTACCTGAGTTTAACCCAGAAAAAATACCAATGAATGTTGCTATGCCAGAAGGTGATACTGTAGACGAAAATGGAAATAAATTAGTATATGCCATTATGGGATATCCACTTCTAGCAGATAAAACTCAATTTAAAGTAACTGCCCTATCCATGGGTAATCCTCATGTAATAGTATTTACTGCAAATAAAGAAGATATGAATTATTATATGGAAGAGTTTGGAGAAATAGTATCAAACCATAAACTCTTTCCAAATAAAGTAAATGCTGAATTTGTAAATATAATCTCGCCTGATACAATAGAAATGAGAGTATACGAAAGAGGCACAGGGGAAACCTACGCATGTGGAACCGGAGCTACTGCAGCTGCAATAGCAAGTTATATGAATGGATACACAGGCAATGAAGTAACAGTCAAATTAAAAGGTGGCGATTTAAAAGTAAAATGGGACCTAGAAACCCATCACGCATTTTTACGAGGAGCAGCCACCACAGTTTTCGAAGGGGAGTTAGACAAATCTTTTTGGAAGAAGTAAGCACAAACAATAAGGGAGGAAATTCATGTTTCACATTAACGAAGATTATTTAAAATTACCAGGAAGCTATTTATTTTCCACAATTGCCAAAAAAGTAAATGCATACCAAAGTGCTAATCCAGATAAAGAACTTATCAGAATGGGTATTGGAGATGTTACAAGACCTTTAGTACCGGCTATAATAGACAGCCTTCATAAAGCAGTTGATGAAATGGCAGATGAAAAAACATTTCATGGTTATGCACCAGATTTAGGATATGAATTTCTCCGTCATACAATGGCAGAAAATGATTATAGAGCTCGTGGATGCGATATAAAAGATGATGAAATATTTATATCTGATGGAGCTAAATCAGATTCAGGAAACATACAAGAAATATTTGCAAAAGACTCAAAAATCGCTGTATGTGACCCAGTATATCCGGTATATGTAGATACAAATGTAATGGCTGGAAGAACAGGAACCTATGATCCAAACACTGAAAAGTGGAGTGATGTAATCTACATGCCATGTACAAAAGAAAACAATTTTATGCCGGAGATTCCAAAAGAAAATCCAGACATAATATATCTTTGCTTCCCTAATAACCCAACTGGAGGTTCTATTACTAAAGAAGAACTTCAGAATTGGGTAGATTATGCAAATAAAATAGGGGCAGTTATTATTTATGATGCTGCCTATGAAGCATATATTTCAACACCGGGAATTCCACACACAATATATGAATGTGAAGGAGCAAGAACTTGTGCTATAGAAATAAGAAGCTTTTCTAAGAATGCAGGTTTTACAGGAGTACGTCTTGGAGCAACTGTCATTCCTAAAGATTTGAAATCTGGGGATACAATGGTTCATTCTCTTTGGGCAAGACGTCATGGAACAAAATATAATGGTGCACCATATATAATTCAAAAAGCCGGTGAAGCTGTATATTCAGAAGAAGCTAAAAAACAGATTGGCGAAGTAATCAGTTATTATATGCGAAATGCTAAAGTTGTTTATGAAGGATTAAAAGAAGCAGGTTATGATGTATATGGAGGAATTGATGCTCCATATATTTGGATGGCAACACCGGATAGAATGACTTCATGGGATTTCTTTGATTATTTGTTAAAAGAAGCCAATGTTGTTGGAACACCAGGTTCAGGATTTGGACCAAGTGGTGAAGGATATTTTAGACTTACAGCTTTTGGAAGCTATGAAAACACAGTAAGAGCTATTGATAGAATTAAGAAACTATAGTTTAATTATAGTAGAATATAAATTAAAATAACGGAAAAACAAATTAGAAGCATTAAAAAAAAGTCTATGAAATTATAATATAGAAGTATAAAAAGAGAAATAGTTGAATTGCTCTAAATAACTCTAGTTCATAAGAATTAGAGTTATTTAATCATATGGATTGGAAAAATGATGAAGAAAATTATTGAATTACTTGAAGAAGAAATAGGAATTGCATTTACAGAGTGTGGATATGAGAAAGAACTGGGACGTGTCACAGTATCTAATAGACCAGACCTTTGCGAATATCAGTGCAATGGAGCCCTTGCAGGTGCTAAAAAGTTTAAAAAAGCACCCCTTATTATTGCAAATGAAGTAAAGGATAAATTACTATCTAGCGGAATAATGACAGATTTAGAGGCAGTAAAGCCAGGATTTATTAATTTTAATATTTCCTCAGAATTTCTTGCGAAATATCTTACTGAATTAAGCAAAGATGAAAATTTAGGAGTAAGAAAGGCTGAAAATCCATTTAGTATTATTATGGATTATGGCGGACCAAATGCTGCAAAGCCTCTTCACGTAGGACATCTTCGTTCGGCTATTATAGGTGAAAGTATAAAAAGAATTGCAAGATATGTTGGACATAATGTAATTAGTGATATTCATTTAGGTGATTGGGGCTACCAAATGGGGCTTATTATAACTGAAGTTAGCAAAAGAATGCCTGAATTACCATATTTTGATGATAAATTTGCAGGAGAATATCCAAGTGAGGCACCATTTACAGTAAGTGAATTAGAAGAGATTTATCCATTTGCAAGTGGAAAAGCTAAGGAAGATGAGGCTTATAGAGAAGAAGCATTAGAAGCTACCAACAGACTTCAACATGGAAACAAAGGCTATATTGCACTATGGAATCATATTATGAATGTAAGTACTGCTGATCTTAAAAAGAATTATGATAGATTAGATGTTCATTTTGATTTATGGAAGGGTGAATCTTCAGTAAATGATATAATTGCTCCAATGGTAGAAAGATTTAAAGAAGAGGGTTATGCTCGCTTTGATCAAGGAGCTCTTGTTATTGATGTAAGCAAACCTGAAGATAAAAAAGAGATTCCTCCCTGTATAATTCTTAAATCAGACGGGGCTGCTCTTTATGCTACTACAGATTTAGCAACACTAGTTGAAAGGGAGAAGGAATATAAACCAGATCAAGTTATTTATATTGTAGATAAAAGACAGGATATGCATTTCCTTCAAGTATTTAGAGCTGCTAAAATCACTAAAATCGTTCCAGAAGATACTAAGTTAGACTTTCTTGGATTTGGAACAATGAATGGAAAAGATGGTAAGCCATTTAAAACTCGTGACGGTGGAGTTATGAGACTTGAATATCTTATTGATGATATAGATGAAAAAATGTATCAGAAGATAATTGAAAATAAAGAAATGGAACCAGATGAAGCTAAAGAAATAGCTAAGATTGTTGGACTTGCTGCAATAAAATATGGAGATTTGTCAAATCAAGCTTCTAAAGATTATGTTTTCGATTTAGATAAATTTATGAGTTTTGAAGGAAATACAGGACCATATATCCTATATACAATAGTAAGAATTAAATCTATTTTGAAAAAATATAGTGAGGAAAAAGAGAATGTTTGTGAGTTAGAAGAAGATATTCTTCCAGCTAATTCAGAAGCATTAAAGAAATTGTCTCTTGATTTAACAGAATTTTCCGGAGTAATTGAAAATGCATATAAAGAATTAGCACCACATAAGCTTTGTGCATATATATATGAACTTTCAAATGATTTTAACCGCTTTTATCATGAAACGAATATAATGAAAGAGGAAAACGAAAACAATCAAAAGAGTTATATTAGAATTTTAGAATTAACCAAAAATATATTAGAAAAAAGCGTAAATTTATTGGGATTTTCTGCACCGGATAGAATGTAAAAATAAAAACAATACTTCTTTTTTTACATTTATAATCTTTAGCAAATACAAATATTAAAAAAAAATAAATTTTATAAAATTTTCACTTGTAAATTTAATATAAATAGTATATAATAATTTTAAATTGAACTAAAAGTGTAAGATTGGTTGTTTTTTAATATAGAAAGAGGAATTATATGCTGGAAAGATTTATAAGCAGAGAAAAACATAAAAAAGAAGAAGAGATGCCTGTTTTTACTAAAGAGGAGGCTATTTCTGTTGTATTTACTAAGCCACATACAAGTACATTACCTGTAGATGAACTTAATAAAATCACTGATGAAAAGGCTAAGAATACAGTAGAAGAACAGGCTACTAATACGATTGAAAAGCAGACAAAAATAGAAGAACCTTCAGAAATGATTAATAAAAGTGAAAATAATTTTTATATGAGTGATAAATCTATGACGGATATAGGCTCAGAAGTAGCTAAAAATCAGGATATAAGTGTGATTGAAGATAAAAAATATCCTAATTTAGTTGATGAACCTGCCCATAAAAAGTATGATAATTTAGTAGAGACTAGCACTACAAGCGATGATGATTTTGATGATCATATAGAAAGTTTTATTAGTAATACTGAGATGTTACTTAATAGAATTAATAAAGCTTTGGATGATACGTCAAGTCAGGTTGTTGACGATATAAAAGATGTAGAACAGAATGACATAGAGAATAATCAAGATAAAATTATCACTGAATTAAGCCAGACTGATTTTGAAGAAAAGGCAATATCTGATGGACAGGCTACTGATTTAGGTAATGCTAATATAGAAGATAATAATTCGTCTGAGGAAGTTAATGATGAGTTAAATAATAATATCAATGAGAACAATATATCAGATAGAGATGTTTATGATGAATTATCAGGTGTTATTTCTGTTTCTTCGGAAGATAAATCTAATGATGAAACTGTAGCAGATGATGTTAATAACTTATCTCATTTGCAGGAGGAGCCAAGCTCGAAAGGTATATATACTAATTTAATTGAGCATAATGAAGAGATATCTTTTTCTGGAAATGATGATGAAAGTCAAGATGAAGCTTCTGAAGCTAATGTTAAGTATATTACTTTAAGCCAATTACGAGATAGAAATAAAGAATTAGAAGAGAAGCTTTTACATAGTGAAGATATAAAAGAAAATGATGTAGAAGATATTAAGGAAGAAGCTTCTTTAGTTGAAGATCATACATCTTCTGAGGAGAGTTCTAAAGAGGAAGTTCCCAAAGTGGAAGATGGAACAATATCTAATCCACAACCATCCAATGTTGTGGATATTAGAGAGACAGTTCTTCCTAAAGAAATTCAAGACATTCTAGATGGAAAGACGGAAGATGATAAGAAGTCAATTTCAAAAGGAATGCCTATGTGGGCAAAAAGTGCTATAGCTTGTGGCTTAACAATTGTAATAATTGGTGGGGCAGCTATAGGATTTATGGTGGGTACTAAAATGATTAGCCCACCTCAGTTTGGAAAAACAAATCAAGTTTCTACAATGACTGTATCTAGTTATTCTAAAAATGAAAATCTTGATATTGCTAAAATAGTAAAAAATACTATGCCATCAATTGTTTCTGTTACCAATATGACAGTTGGTGAAGTTAATTCGTATTTTAGCGGTGATGAAGCTATTAAGTCTAAAAATGTTGGTTCAGGTATTATTTTAGATATTAATGATAATGAGGTTTTGATTGTAACAAATAACCATGTTATTAAAAATAATGATTCTCTTACAGTTACATTTGCAGATAATCAAAGTGTTGATGCATATGTAAAAGGCAGTGATAACGATTCTGATTTAGCGGTAATTGCAGTAAGAGTTGATAATATTACAACTAATACTCTTAAAAAGATTAAAAAAGCTGTTTTAGGTAATTCTTCGCTAGTTGCTGTTGGAGAAGAATCAATTGCTATTGGTAATACGTTAGGTGTTGGTCAATCAGTAACTCAAGGAATTATTTCAGCAAAAGATATTAAAATAAGCAAATATTCAGGTAGACTTCTTCAAACAGATGCGGCAATTAACCCGGGAAATTCTGGAGGACCTCTTTTAAATAATAGAGGTGAGGTAATTGGAATTAATAGTTCTAAAGTTTCAGAAGATACAGTTGAAGGTATCGGATATGCAATTCCAATTTCAGATGCTATGGATGAAGTAAAAACTATGATGAATAAAGAGCCAAAAGAGAAAGTTGCTTCTAACAAGAGAGGAACATTAGGCATTAACGGCGTAGATGTTTCTAAAGATAGTTCAGAAACATATGATATTCCGGAAGGCATCTTAATCTCAGGTTTTACCGATGGAAGCAAAGCATCGGAAGGCGGACTTAGTGAAGGAAATGTAATTGTCTCTATAGAAGGAAAAGACGTAAGTTCACTTGCTGATCTAAATGCACAATTAAGCTACTATAAAGCAGGTCAGAAAGTAAAAGTAATTGTTAAAGCAAAAGATCCTTCAACAAAAGAATATAAAGACAAAAAAGTTACAGTTACTTTAGTTAAAGAATAGAACAATGAGTTTTAAAGAACTGATTGATATTCATCTAAATGATAAGAAAATATTTTGAATAATGTAAAATGTAAAAGCTGGTTCCTATGAAAATGGAGCCAGTTTTTTATTTTATAGGAAAGTCCTCCTTTCGGAGGACCTTTGAATACTATTTTCTCAGTATATTTAAATATAATCTCTACATTTAATAATATTTGCTAAAATGTGTAAGAAGTATGAGAAATGTCTGTATTAAACCATTGACATATAAAATAAATAAGAATAAAATTTGTAATGAAAATGATTAATATGTCAAGAATAAGAAAAAAATTGATAAGCAATCAGGAGCAAATCTATAAAAAACTGTTTTATACTATTTTCTAAACATGTTTTACGAAAAAGGGGTGAAAATGTGGGATTTTATATTGATGAAAAAGAGATAAAAGGTGAAATAGATAAATATAAAAGTAATGCCAAAACTGTTGAAGAGCAACTTAATAAATCAAAGCAAGCAATGAATACAATTATTGATAATACTGCCTTAAAAGGCAAAACAGGTGACGCTATTGTCAATAATATTAATAATAATCATAATGCTATTTTAGTAGGATTAAGGGATGCTTATAAGCTCTTGGCTACAGATATGGAGAATAATTTATCTGAGTTTCAAAGTGCTTTAGGCGAAAGTGAAGAAAATGCGATATTGATTGAAGATGCTTTTGGGGAAATAAAACGTTGGATTAGTAAATCTCAAAGCGATAATGCTGATTTTGAAAATGCATTTAGAAGAATATACAGCGGAATAGATGAAGTTATGGACTTATCTATGCCAAGGGCAAAAGTGAATGATGAGTTTCAGAACGTAAGTAATTTTTTGGGAAAAGTTGCAGGGAAGGTGCATGACTTTAGTGGCAAAACTACTAAAAGCGATGTGGATAAACAGATAAAGAAAATAAAGAACCAGATAAAAACACTTTCTGATATGGGAAGTTTACCTTATAATAGTGCTAAATTTATGACCTTTGCTAGTGATACAGGATTTGCTAATTCTATGTTATACGAGCATAAAAAAGTAAAAAAAGATGAAAATGAGAAAAAGAAGGAAAAATTAAACCAATTAACGAAAGACTTGGTGATGAAGTATTTAGATGGGTATTCAAAAGCAGCTTTTAAAAATAAACTTAAAAATCTAACGCCAGAGCAACTTGAAAAAATAGGTAAATGTCTAATATTTAAAGCATGCCCGAATAAATTATATATGAAGATAGGGAAGAAAGTTAATTATACAGAATTACTTATGAATTTGAAATATTCAAAAGTATATAGTGGGTTAAAATTTATAGGTGAAAAATCTATAAAATATGCTAAACCTTTAACGGCAATAACAACATATTTAGAAGATAGGAAACAACATAAATCTCCAGGGAAATCTTTAACCCATGCGGCATGGGATGTGGCAGGAGTTGTTGCTGGAGATGCGGCAGCGGGCATGGCGGCAGGAACTGCTTTGGGACCAGCTGGAATGATAATTGGAGTTGGTGTATCAGTTGGATGGAGTTTAGCATATAGGTATGTACCGGGAGTAAAAACCGTGTCGGATAAAGTTGGTGGGTTTTTAGATAAGGATGCAAAATTAAGTCAAAAATATTTGAAGAATGTGGGAGCAATGGGGTTGAGATGATTTTAGGGGAGAAAACGTTATGAATATTAATGCTGGTGATTTTGTTGTTTATAAGAAAATAAATTCTAGATATACGGTTATAAAGGTTAAGAATGATTTTTATTTGCTAGATTATGGAAATCCTTATAATATAAGAACATATGTTAGCATTAAAATATTTGATAAAAAGATTGATGGGTATAAAATACCAAATGATCAATTAATTCGATTAGTTTTAAAGGAAGAAAATAATAATTATTATAAGTCGGGATTAGTACCTCTTATTGCACTTGGCATAATAAGAGTAGGATTACCACCATTTTATTGGGAACCATCTTTGTTCGAGAGAGGTATGATGATTTTAATTTTACTTTTTATATACTTATTAAGAGAAATTTATTTGGGGATACTAAAACCTCCTATAAATATTGGTGGATTACAAAAAGTCGTAATACAGTTTTCTCCAGAATTTAAGAGAAAACAAAAAAAGAATAAAATTGGACTAAGCGTTTTGATTTTTGTTTGTGCAATATTGGATTTATATTTTATTTTATTTGTTGAGGAAATACCTATGATTATGGTGTTTATTTTATCATTTCTTTTAATTTTAACTTTACAAGCTGCCAATTGGGGTAATTTTAATCCAAGAGCGTCATTTATAATAGAAAAAAGTAAAGAAGAATTCAAAAAAGCAACGTGGTAGGAAGGAGTAACTTAAAATGCCAGATATATCATTAGATACTATTACATGGGAACAATCTATTAAAAAGTGCAGTTCAAAACTGTCTTTAATTACAAAAGCACCTAAGCAGAATTTAAAAAAGACTAATTTGAAAAAATTTACTGAACCATTTCAGCAGATTGAAGATATAGGCGAAGTTGTTGAAGAATATAAAAAGGTTTCAGATGTATATATTAAAAAAATGCAAGGTGTTGGAGACAATATTATAGATAGAGATGATCAGGCAGCAGCATCATTTTTATCAAATATAAAGAAGGTGAAATGGAAATGATGATAGATAAGATAGACCAAAGATTTTATGATATGTTAGATAAAACCAAATTTGCAACAAATGAAAAATATGCTTCATTAAAGAATTTTGGTAGAATAATTGGAAATAGAACAAGTACATTTCATACCATTTATCGTGTTATGTATAAGGAAGAAGTAGGTTTCATAGATAAAAATCCTTTTGGTACAGGAATAATAATTAAGTTTGATTATGTTAATAAAAGAGTTGCATTAGGTGTGTATAAAATTGAGGTAATATTACCCTATGATGAATTTGTAGAATTTTTAAGTATTGTGGATATTAATTATAGTCCTATCATCCCTTTATATTCATTTGTAGAATTGGATGAAAAGTTTTTAGATGAAGATTTACAGGAAATGTTTAAAGGAAGGAAACAACCATATATTGTAATAACGGCTAGAAAGATTAAACTTCCTAAAGAATTTGAGAATTATATAATTGATTATTTGGGAAGAATTTGGCCATACGGAGAAGAGAAAGACAATCCACCAATTATTATTTCTAATATGATGGTAAAAAGAGTTGTAAGTACTGGGATTTCCGGTGAAGGTGAAGAGATCTATTCAGAAAAATTTTTACGAAAAGAACAGATTGAAAAAAAACTTATTTCTACAGCATTTATGTCAGAGAAATTTCTTGACAAATATGAAAGGGATATTGGTAACATTGAAAGAAAATTAGTTTATAATTCTAGTCTTGTGAAGAAAAAGAAGCTAAATGATAATTTAGAAGTAGGGCTAGTGTTTTAAAATGTTTACATTAGAATAATTAGTAAAAATAATTTATTGAATTAGTAATATATCATAGAAATTTGAGATAAAGACTGAAAAAAGGGTTTTATTTCAATTTGAGGATAAGAATAGAAGGATTATATTATGGCTGATACAAATAATGCTTTAAAAGCACAAAACTTTACAAATCATGCTAATATTCTGAAAAGTGATTTGTCGAAAGTAAACAGTAAAATAGAATTGTTAGAGAGTGCAAAAAGGAAATTAAAGAGTGAAATTGAAAACTACTCATATTTTCAAAAACTTGTATATTCAAAGCCGTCAAATATTTCAGAAACGGTTTTTAGAGGTAGCAATCGTAAAAAGTTTATGGACAAGATGAAGAAAGTTAACGAGAAAATAAAGTCAAATTTGAACCATCATAATGAAAACTTAGGTGAGATAAATGCAAAATTAGTATCTTTAAATGTGGAAGCTAGCAGTTTGCAAGGAAGTATAGCAGATTGTTTATCTTCCGCTAGTAGTCTTTTAAATTCATAAGTATTTGCAAATAAAAAAGAAATGGAGTATGAGAATATGGAGAGCTTATTACCTGTTGGTAGCATCGTTTATTTAAAAGAAGGAAATGTAAAGTTAGTTATAGAAGGAGTATGCCAATTTACAAATCAGGATGGCAAAGAAAAACCTGTTTATTATGACTATGTCGCTAGTCAATATCCAGCGGGTTTGGATGTAGACAATGTTTTTTATTTTAATACTGCAAGTATTGATCAGGTAGTATTTGAAGGGTATAAATCAGAAGACCATGATAGATATTTGCAGGTTGTAAAGGAGTGGGCAACTAATCATCCAGACGATTTTGAAATAGGAGAAGTATAGTTTAGTCTTCTAAAAAATGGTGACTTTTGTTGAAAAACCCCTAAAATTTAGATATTATAAAACAGCATTTATCATTAATATATTTACATAAAAAAGGGCTATATAAAGAATAATCCTAAAATAAGTTGATTTTAGATGAAATCTTATATAGAATTATGTAGGCAATATTAATTAGTTTCAAAAGCGAATAGACGAATGTTGTAAATTAAAAGGATTATG
>JAISGP010000112.1 GCA_031263035.1 Lachnospiraceae bacterium
TTATTCCATCACTTATTTTACTTAAGGTAATATCTTCCTTTGAAATGTCTAAAATATTTGCAACCTCAGAGCCAGAATATAGAATATCACTGGCACTCATAGAAACATTATTTTTATCAACAATTCTATAATATGTTGTAAAATTATCATACTCTCCTGTAGTAGTCTCTTCCATTTCGGACGCAAATGAATGAAAATTACTAAAATACATAATTAATCCCATAACAAAAATAAATACTAAAACATGAAAAACTTCTTTTATCTTTTTAGGTTTACTTCCAGCCATCAAACCAAAAGCACCTCCTTAGATTTCATGTATTCCTCTATAATTGTAACTACCTTTTTACGATAAGCTCTTCCAATGTCAAATCTTGTTCCATTTTTAAGTGTTACATCAAGTTTTGAATACTTTCTTACATAAGCAATATTTATAATAGTATTTTTACTAACCCTTACAAATCCTTTCTCCACAAGAGATAACTCCAACTTCATTAGGGAAGTATAAAATTCAAAACTTTGATTTTTACCATAATGAACGTTAATAATATTCCTTTTTGCTTCAAAATATTTGATTATATTAACTGGTATAGTTAAGCTCTCTCCGCCACAACATACAGTTATATAATTTTCTTTTTCTTTGCACACTTCTTCATAAGCATGAACGAAAATTTCTTTTTCCCTTTTATCACTTATTTCATCCTTTACAATGTAATGAAAAGCTTTTACATCAAAACTTTCGAATACTTCTGATTTTTCTCTGGAATTAAATATTATCTCGTCTTTATAACCAAGCTTCCTTAAGTCTTTTGCTAAGTCAAGTCCACTTTCATCAGGTAAGTTAACATCTAAAAATAAAATATCAAACTCATTTTCTTTTTTAGACCAGTAGTCCTTAAACTGATATCCTGCTGAAAATTTTTCTATATGCATAGTAATCTTCGCTTCTTTAGAAAGTTGATTTAACTTTGTTTCTAAGATATTTCTATCTTTAATATTATTATCACATATAGCAACTCTTAACATAATACCCTCTCTCCTCTCCTTGGTGAGTTCACATTATCACCACGTTTCTTCCTTTTCAATGATGAAAATACAAAATGCCGTGATGAAAAGACATTCTGCTTTTTAAATTTACTTATTTCAAATAAATCCACCAATTATAGTTTTCAATATAATGTTTATTTTTAGTTGTTTTTTAATAAATTACATATTATATTCTCATTTTCCATTCTACAACATAAAGAGCAGCTTTCCAATGACAAACAACAGTCTACGTGTACTTTTGATTAACCAATTTTTATATTCATAAATTTTAAATGAAGATTTAAGAATAATTTGCATTTTAAAAATCATTATTTTCAGTTATAGTAAACATCTTATTCTATTGTTTTTAAGCACCAAAAAGACTACCTGCATATTTCTACAGATAGTCTTTTCTCTTCTTCTATTAAATTTTCATAATATTTACTCAGTATCCTAAAATCTTTTTTACCATATTTGCTCACTATCCTAAAATCTTTTTTGCCATATCTGCTCACTATCCTAAAATCTTTTTTGCTATATCTGCTCACTATCCTAAAATCTTTGTTGCTATATCTGCTCACTATCCTAAAATCTTTTTAATCAATATATACCAGATATAAAAATCAAAAAATCCATACCATACCATTTCAACACTTTAATGTAAATTATAAATTTAAAAAGTGTAGGCATTTGACCTGAATTTTTAAATTTATATAGTTCCGTTTAATTCCCATAGTATTCCTTTTTCCACTCTTCTAGCAACCATTCCAATTCAATTTTTGTTACAATCTTTACAAATGTGAGTTTTACCTAATCGTACTTTTGTAAATTTTGTACCATAATATCATCTCTCATTTAACCACTCCACAATATTTATATGATGAATTCCCTTCACATCAAAAGGAAGAGGATCCATTGTTAATAAGTATTTAGGATAATTATCTTTTATATTAAGCAATGGTGTTATTTCTCTTTTTAATACATTTTCGTCAACAACAGACCAAGCCACTTGTATATATGAAAATTCATCATCCTTTGTTACCACAAAATCAACCTCTTTATCTCCAAGAACACCTACACCAATACTATAACTTCTTCTAATTAATTCTATTGCAACAATATTTTCTAACAAATGCCCAGTGTCATTTGAATTAAATTCTTTAAATAAACTTCTTATGCCCAAATCCGTTAAATAGTATTTACATTGCCTTACGAGCCACTGTTTTCCAGAAATATTGTATCGTCTTACCTTATAGAAAAGATATGAATTTTCCATAGCCGTTAAATATTTTTCTACAGATGTAGAATTAGTTTTTCTATTCATAGAAGTAAGGGTATCCGCAATTTTCTTTGGGGTTATCAAGTTCCCTACAGTATCGCAAATATAACGCAAAACACTATCTATAACGTCTATGTTAGAGCTTCCAAGTCTATTTATAATATCTTTAACCAAAACACTATTATAAATTCCCCTCATATATTCAGTGTATACTTCTCTATCATTTAATGATATTGCAAATGGAAAACCACCATCCCTCATATATCCTTTTATTCCTAAATTCAAATCTGTTATTCCCTTATCTTCAATATATTCCGAAAATGAAAACGGTAATATATTAAACTCTATATATCGTCCTGACAATCTAGTAGCCAATTCTCCAGATAAAATCATAGCATTTGAACCAGTTACATACAAATCTACATTTTTCCTAATAAATAGACTGTCTAGAGCCTTCTGAAATTCTGGAACTATCTGAATTTCATCTATAAAAATATAATTCATATAATTGGAATTTATTTTATCTACTATATAATTATATAAAGCATGGTATTCTAACAAATCTTCAAACTCCAAAGCTTCAAGATTAATACTAATAATTTGATTACTTTTTACACCCTTTTCTAATAATTCTTCTTGGAATTGACTTAATAAAGTGGATTTACCACATCGCCTTATACCTGTTATTACTTTTATAATATGCAAATCTTTTAATTTTAATAATTTTTCTAAATACTTAGTTCTTTTCATAAAATACCTCCCGAATAAAATTGTATTTTAAATTGATTTGAATTATATCATAAAGCAAGGATTAGTTCAATTTAAATTGAACTAATCCTTGCTTTTCGTTATTTTTAAATTTGGTTTTATTTATATCACTCTTTTTTCTGCCAGTTAGTATCATTATCGCCTCTTTTTTATAAATATAAGTTTTACCTAATCGTATTTTTGTAAATTTAGTGCCATGATATTGTTTTTTATTCAACCAATCTTTTTCACGATATTTGCTCACTATCCTAAAAACTTCTTTACATCCTAGTATTAAAAAAGACCTAGAAAACTCTAGATCTTTTCTCAACTATTCCATCTTCTCTTCTCTCACATTTGGCTCTCCCAGATGCCAAATATCTCTTACATATTCTTTAATAGTTCTGTCAGATGAAAACTTACCGCTTGAAGCAGTATTTAGAAGTGCCATTTTAGCCCATTTGCCTTTATCCTTATAGGTTTCTATGGCTTTTCTTCTTGCCTCGTCATATGACTTGAAATCTTTCAATATAAAGTATACATCTGCCATTCCATTTCCCTGCTTTTGAAGAAGAGAATTGTAAAGGTCACGAAACATATTAGCATCGCCATTGCTATATGTTCCATCAATAAGTTGGTCAACAACTTTTTTAATATCCATGTCGCTATTATATATTTCTACTGGATTGTAATTCTTTTCGTTTTCGTATTTAATCACTTCTTCCGAGCTAAGCCCGAAGATGAAGGCATTTTCACTGCCAACTTCTTCTACTATTTCTACATTTGCACCATCAAGAGTTCCGATTGTAGGAGCACCATTCATCATGAACTTCATATTTCCAGTGCCGGAAGCTTCTTTAGAGGCTGTACTTATCTGTTCGCTAAGGTCAGCTCCTGCAAATAATAATTCGCCATTGCTTACCTTATAATCTTCTATGAAAACAATTTTAATTTTGCCATTTATGCTTTTATCATTATTAATTACGTCCGCTACACTATTAATAAGCTTAATTATAGCCTTAGCTCTTACATAACCTGCTGAAGCCTTTGCTCCAAATATATATGTAACTGGATAGTATACATTCTCCGGATGGGCTTTCATCTCGTTATATCTATACATAATATTTAGAATATTTAAAAATTGACGTTTATATTCATGTAATCTCTTAACCTGAATATCAAATATTGAATTTGCATCAACTTCTATTCCATTATGTTCTAATATATACTTTGCAAGTCTCTCCTTATTTTTATGTTTAATATCCATAAATTCAATGAGAGATTCACCATCATTTGCAAATGGCTTTAATCCTTCAACTAGAGAAAAATCTGTAACCCACTTTTTAGTGCCTAGCTTTTTAGTAATCCAATCTGAAAGAAGATAATTTCCATGAAGAAGGAAACGTCTTTGAGTAACTCCGTTGGTTTTATTACTGAATTTCTCCGGGAACATATCGTAGAAATCCTTCAGTTCTCTTGTTTCGAGAATTTCTGTATGAAGTCTGGCAACCCCATTTACAGAGAAACTTACAGCTATAGCAAGATTTGCCATTTTAACCTGACCATCTCTAAGAATCTGCATCTTGGCAATTTTATTATTATCCCCAGGAAATTTAGCTTGAATTGCAAGAACAAATCGTCTATCTATTTCTTGAATAATCTGATAAATACGTGGTAATAATCTACTAAATAAATCAATTGGCCATTTTTCAAGAGCTTCTGACATTATAGTATGATTAGTATATGCAACACATTTTGAAGTTATTGCAAATGCATCATCCCAGCCAAGGCCATAATCATCAAGCAGAACTCTCATCAATTCAGCTGTTGCCATAGTTGGATGGGTATCATTCATCTGAAATACTACTTTTTCAGGTAAATCCATTAGGTTATCATGACGTTTTAAAAATCTTTCAACTGCTGTTTGAACACTTGCTGACACAAAGAAATACTGTTGTTTTAATCGTAGTTCCTTTCCAAATATATGGTTATCATTTGGGTATAAAACCTCAACAATCTGCTTAGCTAAATTCTGCTGTTCAACTGCCTTATGAAAATTACCATCTTCAAATGAATCTAAATTAAAATCAACAATAGGCTCTGCATCCCAAGTTCTAAGAGTATTAACAATTCCATTTCCATAACCTACCATAGGCATATCATAAGCAACTGCCATTACTGAATTGTAGTTTTCTTGAACAAATTCCGGATTGCCCTTTTCATCATAGACTACTCTTATATCTCCACCAAATTTAATCTCTTTTTTGTATTCATTACGTTTTAATTCAAAAGGATATTCATTTTTAAGCCAATTATCGGGTACTTCAACTTGGTAACCATCTTCTATTTTCTGTTTAAACATTCCATAATGGTATCTAATTCCACAACCATAGGCTGCATATCCTAAAGTAGAAAGAGAATCCATAAAACATGCTGCAAGACGTCCTAAACCTCCATTTCCAAGGGCTGGATCTGGTTCTTGGTCTTCCATTACATTAATATCAATTCCAATCTCTTCCAAAGCCTCTTTTACTTCAGAAAAAGCCATCATATTTATAAGATTATTTCCAAGGGCTCTACCAAGTAAAAACTCCATAGACATGTAGTACACAGTTTTACAATCCGTCTTTCTATATAACTTTCTAGTTGCAAGCCAATCATCCATAACAGCTTCTTTTACAGCAAATGATACTGCTTGAAACAGCTCTTCCTTACTAGCTTCTTCTACATCTTTTCTAAAAAGAGATTTTACATTTCTAATAACTTCATTCTGAAATTTGGTTTTTTCAAATCTGGGATTATACATTTATTGCTCCTATCTATATAAGTTAAGTCAACTAATTAATTGACCAAAATCATAAATTATTTTTAAAGTCCGTGCCTATTTTAGCAAATTGAGCCCTCTTAGTCAATTCGAATAACGCAAAAGTCCTATATAATAATACATTTTCTAAATAATTTCGCAGTTTATTAAACATTTATACAAAAATTATTAGAGTGAGGTCTAAAAAAATATCCGTACTGTATTAAATATTTTATAATTGAATTTAATTTTACACTGTAATCGGTACTTTTGCCTGTCATTCTTATACTAATTTATGGTAAAAATGTAAGGAGAAAGATATTTGCAGAATAGTTTAATGAAAAACTATCCTTTAAGCTGTTATATACATTATGCATTAGCCTATAATTGAAGAATATATTTTACCATATGAGGAACTTTTTAAACATAAAATTTCTTTATTGCTATTTAACACCATGAATAATTAGTTTTTTTAATGTGTCACAAACAATTCACAGATAATTAGCACTCACCTATTGACAGTGCTAACAGTTAGTAGTATTATACAATCATCAAAGGAAAGCGATATCCTTTGAAAACATACATATCATTTGTCAAAGAAATATAACTCTTTGATGAACCAACATATAAAAATTAAGGAGGAATTGATTATGATGTTACCTAGTATTTTTGGAGATTCTTTTATTGACGATTTTATGAATGATGATTTTATGAGATTTCCATCTCGCCAAGGCAAAAAGATGAACTTTGCACTTAAAACAGATATTAAAGAAGTAGATGGCAACTATGAGATTTCAGTAGATATGCCAGGATATAATAAAGAAGATGTTAGTGCTAAACTTGATAATGGCTACCTTACTATCTCTGCTTCTCATAAAGAAGAAAATGACGAAAAAGATGATAATGGTAAATACATTCGTCGTGAGCGTTATGTAGGAGAAGCTAAGAGAAGTTTCTTTGTAGGTAAAGATGTTCGTCAGGAAGATATGAAAGCCAAATTTGAAAATGGCGTACTTAAACTAGAATTCCCTAAAGACACTCCTAAAGAAGTAGAAGAAGCTAAATTTATCCAGATTGAAGGATAAGATTTAAACCCATGGCAAATGCCATGGGTTTTTGTTAGTATTATTTCAAACTTCCGAACCTATCAATTGGAAAAATCCTGAAATCAGCTTTTCCAACAATCTGAGATTTATTTACAATATATACCGAAGGATCTCTACTATCCCTAGAATTATTTCTATTATCTCCTAAAACTATATATTGATCTTTCATTAAAGTAACAGGAACATTTAAATCTCCCGGATTTAATATATTCTCTTTCCCATATACATCTTCATTTAATCTTTTTCCATCTATATAAACAAAATAATTATTCGTATTTTCATCTAGTTTAATCTGAACAGTTTCCCCCGGCAAACCAATTATTCTCTTTATATAATAAGTGTTTTCATTTGCATAGGGTTTAAAAACACAAATATCAAATCTTTTAGGCTCACTATTCTTATAAGCTTGTTTGTTGATTATTACATTATCATGATTATGCAAAGAATTCTCCATTGATTTACCGTCTACAGTAGATACTGCAAATATTGTATGAGACATTATGCCAACAGATAAAATTATTACTAATGATAAAAGAAATCTATAGTTTTCCCTTAAATATTCCTTAAACTTATTCTTAAACATGTTTAAATCCTCCCATCAAACTAATCAACTATATTTTATCAATGAAAGGAACTTGAAACAATTCATTAAATAAAATATACATATTTTCCCCTTTTTATTCTCCAAAGATTTGTTGAAACCATTTAAATATATCTTTTTAAAATATTATTATCTCTTAAACTATCAACAACTATACTTAATAAACTATTTAAATTAAATCATTTAATAAAGCATCTCCCATTATCACTTAGTTAAAAAAATGTGTTATTTCTCCATTTCAATTGACCTAGCTGGTAATAAGCTTTATCATTGTAAAAGTTTTTACAAAAAAATACTTTGATAATCAAAGTATTTTTCGTAAGTAGTTACTGAAGTTACTAGGCTTTATTTTTTATCTTATCACAATAATTGATAATTCTAGGCTTTCAATAACAAAACAATAATATATTTTTAAAACTGCAAATTTTTTATTTGCAGAGAGTGGGAGAAATAAAAATGTCTTTAAAACCGTTACAAATTGGTGATTTAACAGTTCCTGTACCTATTATACAAGGGGGAATGGGTGTAGGAATTAGCTTACATAGATTAGCTGGCAATGTGGCAAAAGAAGGGGGAATTGGAATTATCTCTACTGCCCAATGCGGTTTCCCTTTAGATAATTTCAAAACTGATACACTCCAATCAAATCTAGACGCAATAGAAAAAGAATTTAAAGCTGCTAAAGAAATAGCTGGAGATGGAATAGTTGGTTTTAACATAATGGTCGCGAGTTTCAGCTATGAGGAAATAGTGAAACAGTGTGTGAAAGTTGGAGCAGACGTGATAATCTCCGGAGCAGGACTTCCTACTTCTTTACCTGAATATGTGGCTGGAAGTAAAGCTAAAATTGCACCAATTATTTCCAGCGGACGAGCTGCCAAAATCTTATTAAAACATTGGTCAAAACATTATAATCGTACTGCCGATTTCATTGTAATTGAAGGTCCTCTTGCTGGTGGGCATTTAGGCTTTAAAAAAGATCATTTGCAAGAAGCTATAGAAACAATGGATGAAGAAGTAACCAAAATCATTGCTGTTGTAAAGGATTTTGAAGAAGAATTTAATGTACATATCCCTGTTATATTTGCAGGGGGAGTTTTCAACCGCTCAGATATTGACCACTATATGGGTCTAGGTTGTGAGGGTGTGCAAATGGCAACTCGCTTCGTATGTACCGAAGAATGTGATGCACCAGATGATTACAAAGAACGCTACCTAAATGCCAAAAAAGAAGATGTAGAAATCATCACAAGCCCTGTAGGTATGCCAGGTCGTGCAATTAAAAACAAGTTTAGTGAGTTAACTAAAACTCATAACATTCCAACCAGTAAATGTAACCGCTGTCTGGATAAAAAACTTTGTGATTCAAAAACTAATCCGTACTGCATTTCTACCGCACTTATAAATGCAGTTACACACCACACTGATGATGCCATCCTTTTTGCCGGTGCAAATGTTTATAGAGTAAATGAAATGACTACGGTGCATGAATTGATGAAGGAATTATGTGATTAATGTTTTATATAAATTCCAATATTTAAAGAAATTTTGTATATAATTATCTGCATTTGTAAAATATTGATATATCTTTATTATTTGCAAAGGTA
>JAISGP010000129.1 GCA_031263035.1 Lachnospiraceae bacterium
TTGGATGGTATGTATTGTTTTTTCTGAGTTAAAGTTAATGAACCGTAACTATAGTAAATCGAAGTTGGATCAGCACTATCTCTTAAACGTATCCCACCATTTAGAGTTATTGCATGATAATAGTAGTTATCAAAGTCTTCTACTCCTGTTTCATTACTTTCTCCAAACAAAAAAGTTATTTCATCAGCTGCCGACTTCAGTTCTCCAAGCTGTCCTGCAATTTCACCTAAATTTTGAGTTATTGTTCTTGCCCTAACATCTAAATCATGATATGCACCAAGGGTTCCACTTCCTACCACTTCTTTACTATTTTTTACTTCTGGATTAGTAGTAACCCAATCATAGGTCGTTTCCATATATTCTGTTGTTTTAAATTTATTTCCATAAGTCCATTTAAGTTCTATAGGTAAATCCACTGATAATGTGGTTTTTACGGGTGATGAAGTATTTGTATCAATTCCCTTTTCGTTGTCGTCCCCATTTTCATCAGATACTACTGGACTTTGGGTATTTGTATTTTCGGTAGTTCCTGTTATGACGCTATCATCTTGATTTTCTACATTACTATTTTCTGAACTAGAAGGTAAATCAGATAAAGTAATCTTTAGTCCATTTGTACCATAACTCTCTACTTGGCAATCTAGTCCAGCTTTTTTACTTGCTTTTCCAATTTCCTTTGCTAAAGTTTCTTTATTTGCAAGAGAAAGAGATGTGTTATCAGCTTTATCTAAATCTAAAATTGTAGTTTCACCTACAGGTAATGCTAGAGATAAAGGTTTGGTGAAATCTCCTGTTTTCTCTTCATCTGAATTATCTGAATTAATTATTGCTAAAGTCCTTGCAGTACTAAAACTTACGCCTTCATCAGAAGCAAATTTTCTTACTAATGCAATTTCTTTTTCATACTTTTCAAAATCTGTATCTGTTATTTCCCCATTTTCATGCATCGTTATCAAATTATTTTCTAATGTATTTTGAATATTTCCAACTTGATCTTTGATTTTATTAATATATCCTTTAACCAGACTTTTATCACCCTTAGCACCTGTATCTATTAAATTTACTATAGCCTCCTTAACTTTTTCGTTATCTTCGTTGCCTGGTGTAGCATCTTCCTCTCCAAAATACTTTAAAGCAATATCTTTTCGCAAGGAAACTAAGCTTTCTTTCTCTGTTTTAAGTTCTTCTATCTTGGTTTTTACTGTATCTACGCTATCTTGCAAATATTTTTCAATATCATTTTTAACATCAACATAGGTTCCTGTATCTTCAGAAGTTTCTCCATCACCTTTTTTATACAGCTCTTCCATTTGAGAATTCATAAGTCCCATAATTAGGTCATATTGTTTTTTATAATTCTCCGTATCTGAAATATTCTGTTGATTAATATACTCTTGCCCATTCTTTATATTTAAATCACTTATTTCCTTTGCCAATGTACCAAAATCAGTAATTTCCCCTACTTTTCCATTTAGACCTGTACTAAAAGTATTTAGCATATTTGTAGTTGATGAGGTAAATGCATTTTGAGAATCTTGCCAACTTTTATTGGTTGAAGCTAAAGTGCTTTCTTCACCTAAAATACTTTGAAGATTTACAGGGTAGGTTTTAAATGGGTTATTAATATTTGTTACAAGGGTTTTCTTGTTGTCGTTTTCATTTGCAACTATATTCAAAACATTTCTTTGAGCATCTGAAATATTAGACAAAATACTCGAAAAATACATCTGAACAATGCTTTGATTGAACTGATTTAAAATCTCTCCAACTCTTTTTTCTATATTTGAATTAACCAGAGAATTAATTCCCGGTTTAATATGATATTCAATCTGAGCTTTATTAGGATTAAAGGCAGCTAGACTAAGCAAATCCTTAGAAAAGTTTTGAGGGATTATTATCTCCACATCATAAGTACCATCTTTAAATCCTGCATTTGCAACACTTCTGGATGTAGTCTTCCAACTGTTACTGGTGTCTCCATAAATTCTCTTTACAAATAGATCTCCCAGTCTATAGTTTTTATTATTGAAATTACCACCTAAATCTTCATTAACTAGTACATAATGAAGATTAGTTGAACTTTCGTTTCCCACCTTATGAACCTGAGAACTACCAAAAGCCAGATACATCAAAAAAAGCACTGCCAAAATCGTGACAATAATCATCCCTATTATATGCTTGTTTTTTCCAAATAAATCTTTACCCTTCATACTCATTCCTCGTCATTTTAAAAATTCATCAATTTCTTTTAACTTCAAATCTTTTTATGAAATATATATAAGAATTTTCCTTCAAATATATGCTCATTTTATTTTTCAATATTCCTTTATTTAAAGGACTTTTATAGTTTTTTACGATTGTATTTCATCATCTTTTTGTTGATTACCATTTATTAAAAAACACATAATTTTCAAATTCTAGTATAACTGAATATAACCACTAGCTTTGCTAGTGGTTATATGACATAACTTAAGAATGGACGATTCGTCTATTCTTAGACTAAAACCATTCATTCGCAAATATAATTTTACCTTATTTAAATCCAAAACTCTTAGCATCTTCTGCATCACGTGCTGCCATAGTATTTGCATAACTATCAAGTTGCTTATTAATGCTTTCAAGTAATGCTTCGAATTTATTAACACTTTGCTTTAACTCACCATATTGAGTTAAATATGCTTGGAATGCTTGACCTTTCCATTCGTTAGCAATTGTGTCATTCATCTTGTTAACTTTTTGGATTTCGCTCTCAATTCCTTGTTTAGCTTGAAGATATACCTTTGATTGTTGTTTTAGTTGCTCTGGGCTTACTGATATAGCTGACATAAATACTTTCCTCCTTTAAAAATGTGATTTAATAAATAATTTTTGTTCTGATATCTTATAAGTCTGAATTACTATATATCAAACTTTTTTATATACCATATATATAGACTATATTATAATCTTTTGATATGCTTTAATCAAGACTTTCATCATATTTCATACACATTTCTTATTTCAAATTCACCTGAATTTAACCTTTAATTAACTTTTAATTAATTTTTAATTTATTCTCCTCCTGTGTGAACTTTCACCAATTATTAGACAGTATTCGTTATTTTTTTTGCTTTTATATTGTAGAGTTTATTAATTTATGATAAAAATTTGACTTATTTTTATATTTGCAATTATAAATATTATATAAACCTCGTAATAACTTCATTCAAATTAATCTCCTCACTGATTTGTAATAGGAAAATTTTGCTTTTTATCATGTCTAATTTTGCAATCTAATTCTATTTTACCTTCTATCTACATATATTCTAGATGAAAAACTATCCATTAAATAGTAAATAGACTATTTTAAGATATTTAGATTTTTATCCATCAGCATCAATTAATTGGTTTTATAATAGATACAACAAAAAAGCTACCCACTAAATAGTGAATAGCCTTAATTTTAATAATCTTTAATTAGTCTTGAACATATGGCATAAGTGCAATATGTCTAGCTCTTTTAATAGCAACTGTAAGAGCTCTTTGATGTTTAGCACAAGTTCCTGTAACTCTTCTAGGAAGAATTTTTCCTCTTTCAGAGATGAA
>JAISGP010000010.1 GCA_031263035.1 Lachnospiraceae bacterium
GTCTCAAAAGCCTTATAAATAAAGGGCTTTGAGACTTTTTATTCTTAAAAACTGTTAAACTCAGGATTATACTATTCCAAAGATTAAAATACAAGCATTAATTTACATTTTATACTTCAAACATTAAATCCCCATAACTTGGCATTGGCCAAAAAGCTTTATCAACTATATATTCAAGCTCATCAACAGGCTCACGAAGATTTGCCATAGCATCAGTAACTTTAAATTTAAAGTAACGAGCTTGCTCTTCACCACAATTTTTAGTTCCTGCAATCTCTGTTTCATTTTTAAGTCCATAGTTTAACACCCCAAAATCCGAAAAGCCTTGCCAGGCTTATTTTTTTGGTCAATTTTAAAATATCTATTTGCGGTAGTGCGGTTATGTGATATAATAATACTATAGATTTTTGGAGGTATCACTTATGAGAGTTCAAGCAGTAAAATCAAAAAATACTACTAATTATTACATTATTCGTTACAGTAGAAAAGATGGTAAAGATAGTACTGAGATTGTTGAGAAACTTGGAAACACTGAATTTATTCAAAAAACATATGATATTGATGATGCCATGACTTGGGCTAAACAACATGTTAAAGAATTAAATGAGCAAGAAAAAAATAAGAACCATAAAGAATTGATTTCTTTTGATCCTAATGTTTTAATTAATTCTGAATTAAAGAATTGTTTTAATGTTGGCTACCTCTTTTTACAACAAATTTATTACCAATTGAAATTACCAAACATTTGCAAATCTATTACTAAAACCCATTCATTTGAATATAATCTTGATTCTATTCTATCCAGATTAATCTATGATAGAATTCTGTTTCCTTCGTCTAAACGCTCCTGTATGGAATTATCACATACACTTCTTGAGCAACCTGATTTTTCTTTGCACCAGATTTATAAAGCATTAGATGTTATAGGTGATAATACAGATTTAATTCAAGCTGAATTATATAAACACTCAAAAAAGCTTCTTAAACGAAAAACTGGTATCCTCTATTATGATTGTACTAATTATTACTTTGAAATTGATGATGAAAAAGGTTCTAGAAAGTATGGATTTAGTAAGGAACATAGACCTAATCCTATAGTCCAAATGGGATTACTTATGGACAGAACTGGACTTCCATTAGCTTTTTGTATAAATGATGGTAATACCAATGAGCAGACAACTCTTAAACCTCTTGAACTACAGATAATTAGAGAACTTGGTGTCAATAAATTTATCATCTGTACTGATGCTGGTTTATCATCTTATGCCAATAGAAAATTTAATAATTACGGTGAAAGAAGTTTTATTACAACTCAATCTATTAAAAAGTTAAAATCTGATATAAAAGAATGGGCATTAGATCCTCATAGTTTTCATTTAGAAGGCTCAAAAGAAACCTATAACTTAAATAACTTAGATGAAAGTATAAATACGAAAAACAAAGTTTTCTATAAACAGAAATTAATAGAAGGATATGATGAAGAACGAGATGTAGAATTTAATCAAACTCTTATAGTTACTTATTCTAGCAAATATAAAGAATATCAAAGAAATGTTAGAAACAACCAGATAGACAGGGCTCTCAAATTTATAGATAAACCTAGTAAAACAGATCATGTAAATCAAAATGATTTTAAAAGATTTGTCATCAAAAACAATATCACAAACGAAGGTGAACTTGCCACCAAAAAGTTATATGAATTAAATCAAAGGGTAATTGATGAAGAAGAAAGATATGATGGCTTTTATGCTGTATGTACAAACCTAGACGAAGACCCAGAAGAGATAGTAAAAATAAATAAAGGTCGATGGGAAATCGAAGAATCATTTAGAATAATGAAAAGCGAATTCAAAGCAAGACCTGTATATCTTCAAAAAGATAATAGAATAAGGGCACACTTCACCACATGCTTTATAAGTTTATTAATTTATCGAATACTTGAAAATAAACTTGAGAACAAATTTACTTGTAACACAATAATAGATAAACTAAGAAACATGAAAATAACGTCTATTTCAGATAAAGGATATATACCATCATATACAAGAGATAACCTTAGTGATGCATTACATGAAATATCAGGATTTAGAACAGATTATGAAATAACAACAAAGCGTTCAATGAAAGGAATAATAAGGCAAACAAAAGGATTGAAAAAATAAAACATTACCCATTTCGCATAAAAATATAAAAGTCTCAAAAGCCTTATAAATAAAGGGCTTTGAGACTTTTTATTCTTAAAAACTGTTAAACTCAGGATTATTATTTATTTTGTCAAGATATTACAATTCGACATACGTAAATTTGCAATTACGATTACTTAAATCTTCATTGGCACATATGGAAATTGCTACATTTTCTGGTTTAAACTCTCTATAATAAAATTTATCTGACCACTCTTTAGGCTGTACTTTAAGGTAAGGATAACGATAGCAATGCTCGTATTCCTTAAAATCTATTTCAAAAGATTTAGTACTTAGTGCCATACCTTCTCTAGTGGCTTTCATAAAACTTTCCTTTAAAGTCCAAAATCTATAAAACAAAGCCTTTCTTTCTTTTCTAGTAGGAAGAGATTCTAAAAGTTCAAATTCCCCTTTA
>JAISGP010000048.1 GCA_031263035.1 Lachnospiraceae bacterium
TGGTAGCCGCGCTAGACTTAGGATCTAGTGGTTAATTCCGTGTGGGTTCGAGTCCCATGTCCGGTAAGTATGATGCGAATAATTCCAGATGAAGAATGTACTTGGGAACAATTACTTGATCTTAGAAAAAGTTCGAGTAAACTTCTTTAGTTGAGATATCATCAGGTTACAAAGTATGAAAGACTATCGAGAATACTTCAAAAGTGGCTTGATGGAGAAATGAAGACAGATGACTTATCTGAGAAGATAAAGCCATTATTATATGTTTACGAAGGATAAAATGGAAAATACCTATATCGAACAAGTTTCAGGCTATCAACTTTAGGATGTAGAAAATAGTATTGAATATACCTGGGATGATAAGACTAAAGAACTTACTCAAGTGAGATTTTTTTATAAAAAGTTTTATAAAACAATCACACCTAATGACGAACTTTTTGAAAAGTATAAAGAAAAATTTGAGTCTAAATTTAAACCAGAAGAACCTGTTATTAAATAGGTATCTGGAGGAGTGTCTTTAGTCTCAGAAAACTAATTTATAAAGGAGGTAGAAAATGGTCATAGTGGGGAGTTTATTGCCCTAACGCTTTTAGTTGGGGCATTGCCAATTGCGTTGTGCTTACTTGTTAATTTGCCATTAGATTGTAAATGGTTTTAATTTAATTTATAGGTTACGAAGGAGTTTCGGTAACGTTAATTATATTGAGGAGTTTTATAAACGTGGATTTAATATAAATAATCAGCCTATAAATTACGGTGAAGTCGGAGTAACTGAGGAGCAGGCGTCAGACTCTTGACGTAGAAAATGCACAATCGACCGAGTTCCTTTTTGTTTTCCTGGCTTTTCAATAAAATTAAAAACCAGGATTTTTATTGGAGGTTGACCCAGCCGGAACGGGAATCGCCTGCTAAGCGATGGGTTGCGAAAGCGCCTAGTGAGTTCGATTCTCACAGCCTCCGTTTTAAATTTAGCAGGTTCGACTCCTGTCTCTTCCGTTTTAAATTATTAACTTTATATTACTGACATCAATTTCAATTCGATTAAAGTCTTTATCAAGTTCTCCTGTTATTTGTACTTTATCAGTTTCAGATATAATATTTCCCTACCAAAGTCTTTCATCAATTTCAATTATAATATAACCTGTATTATCGACGAACATATAACGTTCACCACCTAACTACCTTTCAATAATTCCAATAAGAGTAACTGGAGTATCATCTCGTAGTTTTTTTACTTCTTCAATAGTCTGAACTTTTGGACCTGGGCCTACATACCCTGATTGAGCAGGCATAGCGCAACTTATTAAAATTGCAAATAATGTAATTAAAAAAAATTTTTTCATTTTAATCCTTTATACTTAGTATTACTAATCACTTGGTAATTGTTTCCAATCAATAACAGTCATACCATTTTTTGGTTTCCAACATCCGGGTGTACTATAATACTTTTTCATAATTGCTTCATAAACTTCTTTGAGACCCTTTTCTGTACCGTCCCACCAGCTTATAAGAAATCTTCCATTATTATCACCACTATAATCGCAAATATATCTGAAAAGATATTTATGTTTTTCCATATTAAAAGATTAACTTATATCTTAAACTAATTAAAAGGTTAATTTAAAAAAATGAAAACGGCATCGAAATGTTTAATATATAATTCAGCTACAAACTCTATAGTCTGTTGTCATCCTACAGGTAGACCTTGGAAAGAAAAAGGTTCTAATAATCCTGCAAAAGGAGTATTTAATTTGCCTGGAGGAGAAATCGATGAAGGCGAGACTCCTGAAGATGCTATGATAAGAGAAATAAAAGAAGAGCTTTCATATACTCTTGATAAAAGTAGACTCCAACATATTGGACCTTACGATTATACAAAAGATAAAAATTGGGAAGTTTTCTTTTATTCTGTTGAAGATGATTTTGATATTAAAAAATTAAAATGTGATTCATTCTTTTCAACTTCAGATGGAAAAATACTTCCTGAAGTAAACGGTTTTGCTTGGATAGAAATTGAGAGTAAACTCGATTGGATAAATTTTGCAGCACAAAAAGTAATTAAAAAAGTTTTAAAAGATTATGGAGATAAACTTTTTAATACTCTTGACAAGTAGATTGATAATGAGCTTGAAAGTCTTGAGGAGCAACTTGGATTAAAAAAAACTAGATTTTACATTACATATCTAAGAGAAATATATAATCCTTTAGATTATCCTTTTTTATTATTAAATGAATAGTTTTCAAAATTAAATTTAAAATGGATTGTTTGTTTATTTAACGAGATGTATGAAAAATATAAAGGAAATTCAATAAATAATTTATTAAGTTTTAAAAAATTTCTCGAAAGAAAATTAAATGAAAATAAACCTAAAGATTTTCCAAAAATTGTTTTTAATATTAATCCTAATAAATTTGAAACATTTTATTAGGGTAAGTATGATTAGAATAGCAATACTTTAATTTTTCATTGTGGGCTTCAAATTAAAAATATATTTGTATTAAAAGATAATTTTAATTCTTGGCTTTAGAATATTAAAAGTTCAATAATACACGAAATTGGAGTTCATAAACATCAATTAGATTTAAGAGGTCTTGATATAGATAATAGTTTAAATTATTATATACCAGAAAAAGAATCTGAAGAAGAACTACTTAAATATCAATTTCAAAAAGATGAGATTTAGGCATTTGCTAGACAATATGTTAGTTATTTAAAAAATTTAAATATATCTGAAAAGGAAATTTTAGAGAATATAAGAACAGAAAAAGGTTTAAAATATTTAG
>JAISGP010000130.1 GCA_031263035.1 Lachnospiraceae bacterium
ACTTTTATTCACCGAACAATTCATTTTTCACTTTACTTCTTCTATATATATAATTATAATAGAAATATGTCTTATTTATCGTACACATTTTATGAAGGGAGAATTTATGGCTAAGGGACAAAATCAAAAAGCAAAACTACTCTATCTTGCGAAAATATTTGCAAAGGATACAGATGAAAATCATGGTATTTCCATGAGAGAAATAATCAATAAACTAAAGGATTTGCAAATAAATGCAGACAGAAAAACTCTCTATTCCGATTTTCAAGAATTATCTAACTTCGGTCTAGATATTGATCATGAAAAACGTGGAAGTATCTACTATTATAAACTTGTTAATCGAGATTTTGAACTTCCGGAACTAAAACTATTGGTTGATGCAGTTCAATCTTCAAAATTTATTACAGAAAAAAAGTCTCGAACACTAATTAAAAAACTGGAAAACCTTGTTAGCAACTACGATGCAAAAGAACTTCACCATCAAGTATTAATTGCCGGTCGAGTTAAAACCATGAATGAAAGTATTTACTACAATGTAGATTATATCAATAATGCTATTAATCAAGATAAAAAAATCAAATTCAAATACTTTCATTGGAATGTGAAAAAAGAAAAAGATTATCGTGATAACAAGGAATGGTACTACATAAGTCCATGGCGCCTTCGATGGGATGATGAAAACTATTACCTAATCGGTTACGATAAAGAAACAAAAAGTATCAAGCATTATCGTGTAGATAAAATGGAAAAAATCCACCCTCTGAGCGATACAAGGGAAGGTAAAGAAGTAATGAAAACTCTTGACCCTGCTCTTTACACCAAATGCCTCTTCGGTATGTATTCTGGGGAAATTGTAAACACTAAACTGGAAGGAGAAAACTCCGCTGTAGGAATTCTTATAGATAGATTTGGAAAAGATATACCTATAACACCTATAGATGACAATCACTTCTCTTCCCATGTAGACGTAGCCATAAGCCCTCAATTCTTTGGATGGATTGCAAGTCTAGGTGGACAAATAAGAATAACCGGACCGAAGAATGTAGTTAAAGATATGAAGGAATTTATAGAAAAAATTAATGGGCAATATTAAAGTGGAGCGAGTTGGTTTTATATCAGCTCGCTTTCTGTTTCTTTGGTAAATAACTCTTTATCTCTTGATTTTTTCATATTCACCTTCACCTTCTCATATAGCCTAAATTACTGTTTTATGAATATCCTTCCTATCCTCATGCATCTTCGCAGGCTTTGCATCTTCTGCTGGATATCCAATTGGAAGAAGTGCAACAGGAACTAAATTTTCTGAAAGATTAAACTCTTTACTTAAAACAGCTGGATCAAAATACATAACCCAACAAGTTCCAAAACCTAATTCTGTAGCCTCTAAAATCATATGTGTAGTTACAATACTTGCATCAACATAACCAGAAGTCTGTCCATTAAAAGGACTTTCCCATGCCTCATCCTTATCATAGCAAATAATAAGCATCGCTGGTGCACCAAATGTATATGGTGTACTCTTCTTTAACTTTTCAAACCCTTCTGGAGTATCAATAACCATAATCTTCTGAGGTTGATTATTACAAGCGGTAGGTGCAAGTTTTCCAGCCTCTAACACCTTATCAAGAAGCTCACTTGGTATCTTCTTTTCACTATACTTTCTAACTGAATATCTTTCTTTTGCTAAATCTAAAAATGAATTGTACATGGTAATCCTCCTTATGAATTTATATTATCTTGTTAAAGCCTCTTCCATTTCTTCAAGACTATGAGTAACTCCTTTACCTTTATCAAATTCTCTAACCCCTTCTTTTAGGTAAGATATATTTTCTTCTGAATAGAAATGATCAGAAGAAAAATCAGGAAAGATTTTCTGTTCTTTATCTTCTAATAATCTATCCATCTTCTCATTTAAAATCTCTATCTGATTTTTAATCTCGTCAATTTGACTATCTGTAGAATTCCCATGCTTCTTCGAAAAGAAAGAAACAATGGTACTTGTCAACATTCCTACTAACGCAATCCCTAAAATCATTAAAATAACAGCTAACACTTTACCAGCATTTGTTCTAGGACTTATATCTCCATAACCAACAGTTGTAGTTGTTACAATAGACCACCAAAGAGCTTTACTAAAAGAAACTTTTTCAAACATAGAATAAAAAATACTTGAGATAAAAATCAATGTTCCACTTGTATAAAGTAGATATATAAATCCATTTGTATTTAAAAACTCTTTCAATCTATTAATTAGCTTACCAGACACTCCAACAATTCGTAATAGTCTTGCAAATTTTAAAACTCTAGATAATCTAGCAAGCCTAAAGAGACGTGAAAATCTAAATATAGAAAACAACGAATTAAAAGGTATAATTGCAAGCAAATCAAATATATTATGTTTAAAAAAAACCATTTTATTTTTAGCTTTATATAGCCTAGTAAAATAGTCAATTGCAAATATAATTAATATTCCTCTATCAATATAAATCCATGGAAATGTCGTAATAACAATCACATTTGTATAATCTAAGATTACTAATGCAATTGAAATTATAGCCAAAACAGCTATAAAAATATCTACTATATTCACTATGAACTTCTTTTCATCTATGTTAATGTCACTCATACATATTTCTCCATCACATAAAAAAACTACTAATATTTTTCATAATGCACCATTTCATTAATTGTCAATAGCCTTATTTCATACCATTTCCATCATTCTTATATAATAAGCAACCATATAGTTTCGTAATTTTTACACATAATATTACAAGATTATAAATTACTGCTAATATTTTACCATGTTTCTACTACCATAACAATAAACAAAACCTTTCAAAACTACGTTCATTATTAAATTAAAATAAGTAATTTACAATTGATTTTCGTTTTTTATTTGCATTTAAAAAAAGCCCCTCAGGGCTTTTTTGAATTATTTAGCACTTAATGCTGCCATTGTAATATAGTTATATGGCTGATTAAAATGTGGTAAAAAGAATATATCTAATAAAGCTAATTTATCAATTGTAACTTTCTCTTCAATAGCAAGTGAAAACATATGTATACCCATAGTTACATCTTCTTTAGATGCCATCTGAGCTCCAACTATTCTTCTACTACCTTTTTCATATACGATGCGAAGTTTTACTTTTTCGTTTTCTTCTGTTTTAACAAATGCTGGCTTTTGAAGGTCTTCATAATCAGTATATTCTACATCTATACCAAATTTCTTAGCAGCTTTTACAGAAAGACCAGTACTTACCATTTTATAATCGAAAATCTCAATACCATTACTTCCTTGAACTCCTTGGGCTTTAAGTTCAGTTCCATCTACATTGTGACCAGCAACAATACCAGATCTAATTGCATTTGTCGCAAGTGCAATGTATGTAACTTGCTGTAATGCATTTGAATATATGGTAGCACAATCACCTATTGCATAAACATCTTTATCTGAAGTCTGTTGATGTTCATCTACAACATAAGCACCATTTGCAAATAATTTCAAATGGTCTTTTCCAAGATTTGCATTAGGTTTAAAACCAACTGCATTAATAACCAAATCAATTGGATAAGAACCTTTGTCTGTAACAAGTTCTTCTACTTTACCTTTACCCTTATATTCCTTTGCAAATTCTCCAAAATGAAGCTCAATACCATGCTCTTTCAAATTCTCATCCATAGTATGAGTAAATTCATAATCATAATAACTTGAAAGAGAAGTATCAACCGCATCGAAAAGAAGAACTTCTTTTCCACGGCGTTTCGCTGCTTCTGCAATCTCAACACCAATATAACCTGCACCTATAACTGCAACTCTCTTAACCTCTGGATTACTTATCTCTTTGTCTACAGCCTGACCTTCTTGAAAAAGTTTCAAGAAATGAATTCCTTCCAAATCGCTTCCTGGAAGATGTAAATCAATAGGTTGTGAACCTTCAGCAAGAATAAGCTTATCGTAATCTGTTTCAAATGGTTTTCCAGATTTATCAGTAGCATGAACAATCTTCTTATCAAAATCTACTGAATTTACAAAAGTTTCCATATGGATATCCGCGCCCTTTGCCTTAAACTCATCAGCAGTGATATAGAATAGACTATGATAATCCTCTATCTGTCTACCAACATAAAGTGCTGTTCCACAACCTAGATAACTTAAATTGCTGTTACCATCAATCATAACTACTTCATTCTTTTCATTTCCTAAAAGTACATTTGCTGCAGCAATACCTGCATGGTTACATCCTACAATTACTACTTTCATACTAACCCTCCTTTTAATAAAATATTTACGTTAATTTTATAATAATAAAACTGCCCACACAACTTAAGACATGAAATCAACACAAATAATATTATACAAATATAGTTTACATGATTTGGATAAAATGCCTATTGAATTTATGTAACTTTTTGTTCCGAAATCAGTAATATAATTGGTTTCATATTCTTTTTCTTTAAATCACAAAAAAGCCATTAAGAATTATTTCTTAACAGCTTTTGTCTACATTCTAATTTAAATTTTTTACATTAGCTCAATCAACCACTGCATATTGTACCTTAACCCAAGTGCTTCCTTTTCTCTCGTATAACATCCACCCTATATTCAAAGCCTTCACATATCCTCGTAACTCTCTCACTATCCATATTTGCATCCGTTAATAATTGAGATAATTTTTCAGATAAACCTTTTATTTTTATATAATCTAAATCCGGTAACTTCTCTATATGCTTTAACATCTGCTCATCAGTATCATAGAAAGAAGTAGTCTTTACTTCTCCATTCCCTTTTATATCAGCAGTTGGAATATTAAACCATAGAGAATTTCCATTATCAAATACAGGTGCAGGACTAATCCATTCTAACGTATTAGCATCTCGAATAATTCCAAGATTATTTAAATGCCTATCTTGATTTGCAACAATATAATCTATAGTAAGCATAGTATCTAAAAAAACATCTATGTTTTCTAATCCCTTTTCCTTGCAAATATTTTTATACTGCTCTAGATAGGAAATATCATTTTTCTTTTTTTCCTCATTAATAACAAAGTATGCAGGAATAAATTCTGTATCTGATGTAATAAAATCCTTACATACACTAAGAAAATAATTGCCTTGTCTTTCTATTTCATATTCAACAAAAGGAATAGTATCAATTGTTTTATATATCAAACTTATAAAAGCTTCATTAATAGGTTCTTGTTGACTAAAACCACTTCCAGATTTCAAAAGATAAGAGATACCACTTCTTTTCTCCCATCTTTTTTCAAGATTACCACCTACAGAAGTATCTGGAGTTAAAAAATCTTCCTGTTGCAAATCTACATCAACATCATTTTTTAAAAACATTAGCCCTAATTTGTTGCTATATTCATTTGCAAAGTAATTAACATCTTTCCATAACAATTCTTGATTATATGGCTTAATCCAATATTGATCTGTCAGACTAAGACCTAAACCCTTTGCCAATAACTCTTTTGAATTATGAATATCATACTTTAATAGACTATTACTAAAACGTAATCTTTGTTCTGGCAAAGCTCTGCTGTTCCACCATAAATTAAGCTCACGAAACTTACCATGAACATTATCGACGTGAACTCCAAAAGGAATTTGAGCCTTATCGTAAATATCATAGATATTATTAAAATTCCCATAATCATCTAAAGAAAAATCCAGTACTCTTTCTTCTTTATGCATTAGAGTATATTTATTGCTCATAGGCAGCCTTTCCAATCGTTATCTTGCAAGTAGTCAGTCTATTACTGCTAATATTTTAGCATGTTTTAAAGCCCATAACAATAAATATAACCTAACTCTATTTTAATTAAAATATGTAATTTATAGTTAATTTCAATTTATTATTATCATCGTCAACTATTTTATAGGTATGCTTCTGATGAAGAGGCGTACCTCTTTTTATAAATGCGGATAACGGTGAACCCAACATACTATACTGATATTTCTTACAGAAACCTATTATATCTTCGTAGTGGTTCATTATAACTTTATTGGGATAAAACTCTACCTCAAGAGTTTTTTTACTTTCATTATAATCAACCTTCTGAGTGTTTATCCTATAACCAAGAGATGTATAGTACTCAAACAATTCTTTTAGAAATTTATCTACATTAAAGATATTAGACATGCATAACCCTCCTTTACTATAAAACTTCTTCTATAATTTATATCCCTAACCACGTTTTCATTCTACTAATCCTATTCTTAGTATTACTTGTTTTAGATTAGTCATATCCGAAATAACAACGGCTGAAAACAACTTTATAATGATTAACACTTTATAAAATAATTCTAACATAAAGAAGTTGTTAAAGCTATTATTTTACACTATTTCCCTTCCTCACCTTCTCATACTCAAAGGTATGTAAAAACCTCTTTGCCCTATCTGTCTTTGGATGTTCAAAGAAGTCTTCGCCACTTCCTTCTTCTACAATTTTACCTTTATCTAAGAAAATCACTCTATCGGCAACTGCCTTTGCAAATGACATTTCATGGGTTACTACTACCATAGTGCTACCATTTTGGGCTAAATCTAATAGAACTTCTAGGACTTCTCTTACCATTTCCGGATCTAAGGCAGCTGT
>JAISGP010000152.1 GCA_031263035.1 Lachnospiraceae bacterium
ATACAAAACACAAAAAACTTGAAAGTAGAGTAAAATCTACTTTCATTTTTTTGCAGATTTATATGAATATTATTATTCAAATCTAAAAAATAAGGATACCATTTTAAGAAAAAACTGATAAAAAACATAAAATCAAAAATAAGTCCTTGTGTTTTAAAGGCATATCAAAGGCATATAGTATATAATTTTGATTTTGTATTATTAAGGCTATATATAATAATATTTTTTAAAGTTAGTAGTTATAAGATAAATAATATTATTCACTGACGCCATCTAAGAAACAGATTATAATCTGTTATGCAAATAATTTATCGCAGTACAAAATTACCATATTAAGCACAACGCCTTAACATATTAGAAAGTATGTTATTACTGTTGACAAACTAATCCGGTGAGAGTAATATACGTGAAGTTGTTGAAAACTGACAAAAAAAATATTTGCAGGAGGTAAAATTATGTCAAAGTCAACAAAGGGAAAATTATCATTAGTTGGATTAATACTAATGATATTCACGTCGGTTTATGGTTTTAATAATATTCCAAGAGCATTCTATAGAATGGGTTATGCTTCTATTCCTTGGTACATCATTGCAGGATTACTTTTCTTTATTCCATTTGCATTTATGGTTACAGAATTAGGTTCTGCATTTAAAGAGGAAAAGGGTGGTATCTATTCTTGGATGGAAAAATCTGTAGGACCAAGATATGCATTTATGGGTACTTTCATGTGGTATGCATCTTATGTAATCTGGATGTTTAATATTTCTACAGGAATTCTTGTTCCACTTAGCAATGCTATTTTTGGAGAAACTAGAGTATTAAATACTCTTTACATGTCAATTTTTGGAGTGGTTTGGATTATAGCCCTTACCTTTATTTCACTTCACGGTCTTGATTGGATTTCAAAAGTTGCAAGTGTTGGTGGCGTAGCAGTTCTTGCAATTAACGCTCTACTTCTAATTGGAGCTTTAATTGTGGTAATTCATAACGGAAAACCAGCAACTCCAATTACATTTAGTGCCTTCTTCCATTCAGCAAGTCCAATTTATGGAGCAAGTGCAGTTTCAGTTATAGCTTTTATGGTTTATGCAATATTTGCATACGGTGGAGCTGAGGCAGTTGGAGGACTAGTTGACCAAACTGATAAGCCAGAGAAAAACTTCCCTAAGGGAGTTATAAGTGCCGCATTAATCATCACAATCGGATATTCAGTTATGATTTTAATGGTTGGATTTGCAATTAAATATGTTCCGGGAAGCACATTCTATGAAGGAGTTAAAAAAGGTACAGAAGTTAACCTTGGAACCAGTTCATATGTTGTATTAAATTATTTAGGACAAGAAGTTGGTGCAGCCTTTGGTATGACTCACGGTGCAGCTGTTGTACTTGGTGAGTGGTTTGCAAGAATTCTTGGTATTTCTCTTGTTTGTTCACTACTTGGAGCATTCTTCACATTAATCTATTCTCCAATTAAACAGATAATCATGGGAACACCTAAAGAATTATGGCCGGCACGCCTTGGAGAACTTGATGGACGTGGCATGCCTCGCCGTGCTATGAAAGTTCAGATGGTATTTGTATTATTCTTTATCATATTAAACTTAATACTTAGTATTGCAAATAAAGGTGCAGCTGATCTTTTCTTCGAATTTGTAACTAATATGACAAATGTTTCAATGACATTACCATATTTGTTTATCGTTTTCGCCTTTTATAGATTTAAAAAGAATGATAAAATTAAAAAGCCATTTGTAATATTTAAAAGCAAAAGTTTTGCCACATTCATTGTTGTACTTTCAATGATAGTCATAGGATTTGCCAATTTCTTTACAATTATTCAACCATTAGTTGATTATTTCACAGGTGCAAATAAAGACCTAGGCTATTCAGTAAGAAGCTTTATATCAATGATAGTTGGACCGATTTTATTTGCACTTATTGCAAATGGAATGATGGGTAGATATTTGAAAAAATACCCTAAAGGTGAGGTAGACCGTGACAAAGAATTTGGAATAGAAAACTAAGGAGTGATTGAAAATGTTTGATGAAAGAATTAGAAAAATTGCATTTCAATTGGTGGATTACTCTCTAGACATTAAAGAAGGAGAAGTAGTTCGAATTGTTGCAAATGATTTTGAATCAAAACCTTTAGTAAAGGAAATTTTAAAGGAGCTTACTAAGAGAAAAGCAGTTGGAATAGTTGAGTGGATTGACCATGAAGTTCAGGCTTTAGAGCAAGTAAATGCAACTGATAAAGGAATTGAATTACATGCTAAATGGGAGTTAGAGCGAACTAAAGACATGGATGCTTATCTTTTAATTAAAGGACGTTCAAACGACTACGAAACTAATATTGTTCCTCAAGAAAAAGCAGCTAAAATTATGGCATCTAAAACAGAGATACAAGACATTAGAGTTAATCATAGAAAATGGGTACTTTTAAATTATCCTACTAATTTCTTTGCAAATAAGGCAAAGATGGGATATGACCAGTATCAAGATTATTTCTTTGATGTTATGCTTGTAGATTATCGTAAGATGTATGAAGATTCGCTACCTTTAAAAGAGTTAATGGATAAAACTGATAAGGTTCATATTATTGGACCGGGAACTGACCTTACTTTTTCTATTAAAGGAATTGGAGCTGTTATATGTGCCGGTGATAAAAACGTTCCTGATGGAGAAGTTTATTCTGCTCCGGTAAGAGAAAGTATGAATGGAACAGTTCAGTACAATACAATCACCAGTCAACAAGGTATAGAATTTAAAAATGTTGGTTTTAATATAAAAAATGGGAAAATTATTGAAGCTCATTCCGATGTAAATAACGACAAAATAAATGAAATGCTTGATAGTGATGAAGGTGCTAGATATTTTGGAGAATTCTCTCTTGGTACTAATCCTAAGATTAATTCTGCAGTTGGAGATATTCTTTTTGATGAAAAGATATATGGAAGTTTTCATCTTACACCTGGTCAAGCTTATGATGATGCAGATAACGGTAACGACTCTATGATACATTGGGATCTTGTATGTGTTCAGACTAAAGAGTATGGCGGTGGAGAAGTTTGGTTTGATGATGTCCTTATAAGAAAAGATGGAGAATTTGTAATAGATAGCCTTAAAAATTTGAACAAATAATTTGTAGAAAATTAGAAAAATGTTTTGATGAAAACTAAAAGATAAAAACCTATGTTTTCAAGAAAAAATTATTTAATTTTCATATGAAATTTGAGTTAAAAAAATAGGTTAAATTAATTTTAAAGTGTAAGATATTCATATTAAAACATCAGAAAGAAGGAAGATAACATGGATAACAAAGATTTATTGAATCGTTTTTTGGAATATGCCAAGATTGATACACAGGCTAATCCAGATTCAGAGACTATTCCAACAGCAGAAAAAGAAAAGGATATGATTAAGTTATTAGAGAAGCAACTTAATGCTTTAGGAATAGAAAATCACGTAGATAAATACGGATTTCTTTCTCTTAGAATACCAAGCAATACAAGTAAAAAGGTTCATTCTATTGGATTTTTAGCTCATTGTGATACAGCACCGGATGCAAGTGGAGCAAATGTAAATCCTCAGATAATCGAAAATTATCAGGGACAAGATGTACCATTTAAAGATGGAGAGTACTTAAGCCCAAGTCGTTTTCCTGAGTTAAAGAATATTGTAGGGAAAACTCTTATTTGCACAGATGGTACAACACTTTTAGGTTCAGATGATAAATCTGGGGTTGCATCTATTATGGAAGCTTTGAAATATTTTGTTGAGCATCCAGAAGAGGAACATGGAGAAATATATGGAGCCTTTACTCTTGACGAAGAGGTTGGAACAGGTGTTGATAATTTCGCTTTAGATAATTTCAAACCAGATTTTGCCTTTACAGTTGATGGTGGAGAATTAGGAGAGTTAAATTACGAAACATTTAATGCGGCTATGCTTCATATTAAATTTGAAGGTATCAATGTTCATCCAGGTTCTGCTAAGGGCAAGATGATTAATTCTTCAGAAGTTGCTATTGAGTTTCATAATAAACTTCCTAAGTATGATAAGCCGGAATATACAGA
>JAISGP010000017.1 GCA_031263035.1 Lachnospiraceae bacterium
CACGTTCAGCAAGGCGGAAATGGTGGTACAACAATCACCAAATACAAAGTAAAAACAATAACTAAAACCAATTATATATATAGAACAATAGATAAAGTAAAAACTGGAGATTATAACAATATACTAGTTATGCTAATACTTCTTTTAGGAGCTTCAGTAGTAATTACTATATCTGTAAGAAAACGTAAATCATAAAAGAAAGGACATATATTGAGCAAAATTATAAAAAGTACTTTTACTATATTTTTAGCGTTAACTATGGTTATTACAGGTACGTTAATTATACCTAATTATAGTAAGGTCAATAAGGGAACAAAAGTAAAAGCGGCAACTAGTATTCCTAGTGCCCCTAGCGTTTCAATGCCCACTGAACCGAATTGGGTTAACAAAATTACAATAGATGATAGTGTAAAAAATACCTATGATCTTCAAAGTTTTATAAATGAAAAGGTTACAGATGGCACACCAACAGAGATTATTCTTACTAGAGATATAATTAGAGGTGGAGATTATCCGGGAAATAATAACCATGTTCTTGTTATAAAAGATGGTTCATTTATTAAGCTTACTAGTGAAACTGGTCATAATTAAAAAATAGATGTAGCTCAAGATGGAGATACTGGTCATGGTGTTTTATGGGCTAAAAATAATATAACATTATATTTAGAAAATATTACCCTAACCGGCGGAAATAGAACAGATGGAAATGGTCCCGGTGGTGGAGTTTTATTAGGTTCAGGAGGAGATAATACTTCTGATAAAGTAACTTTTGTTATGGAAGATGGAGCTGTTATAACCGGTAATAAAGCTGGTTTTGGTGGTGGTGTTTATTTAAGTCCAAACTGTACTTTCTATATGTTCGGCGGTTCAATAGATAATAATGAAACATTAAATGAAAATGGAACTGTAGCCTTATCGGGTGGTGGACTATATGCATACCATGGTGGTAATTTCGTCATGACAGGTGGAGTAATAACCAAAAATAATTCTGGTAATGGAAAGGGAGTTTGCTTTGATGGAACTGCCACTTCAAAAGGATATTTTTATTTGAATGGGGGTAAAATTATTGCAAATGATGCCCAGACCCAATCAGCTGGAACAGGAGTTTTTCTTTATTATTCAAAGTTTGATATGGTAAATGGAGAAATAAGTGGGAACAATGGTAGTGGCTCAACTATGGGTGGCGGAGTTTATTGTCGAAATAGTACCTTTAATATGTGGGATGGTAAAATAAGTCAAAACAGCAATTGGTTTGGTGGTGCTGTTAATGTAACAGCAGATTTAAAAGCCGGCGTTGCTATGAATTATGATGATGCGTACCAATCTATCTTTAATATGTATGGTGGAGTGATTGGTGGAGATACTGATGAAGACAGCAATACCGGGGTTATGCCGGGAGTATGTGTTGGTACAATGAATAACTGGGCTGCTCAAGGTGGAACTTTTAACATGTATGGTGGCAAAATTTCTCATAATAAAGATTTGTTTGATGATGGTCACATGGGTGGTGGAGTTATGTCATCAAATAAAGGAATTGTAAATCTTTATAATAATTCAGAAATCTCATACAATGCAAATGCCGGAGGCGGTGGAGGTGTTGCTGCTTGGGATGGTAAAGTAATAATCAATGATAAGGTAAATATCGTTAACAATTCATCTTCTCGTGAAGGTGGTGGGATTTTTCTATATGACAATGGTATCCTTGAAATGAATGGTGGCGTTATAAGTGGAAATACTTCAGCTGGTTCTGGTGGTGCCGGAATAATGATATTAACCAATAGTAGTGCCTATATGAATGATGGAATTATAAGTGGTAATTCTACATCTGGTTCTGGAGGAGCAGTTAATAATAATAAAGATGGAGAATTCATTTTAAATGGCGGAACTATTGAAAACAATCAGGCTTCTAAAAATGGAGGCGGAGTTGCAAATTACGGAAAAATGAGTATTACTGGTGGCAATATACAAGATAATACTGCTTCAAATAGGGGCGGTGGAATATATCTTAGCAATGCAGGAAGTGCAGCATCTTTATATAAAACCAGCCAATTATATTTAGAAAATGCTACTATTAAAAATAATAAAGCTTCTGATGGCGGTGGAATATATGATAACAATAATAGTGATTATTCTAATATTACTTTAGCAAATAATTCAAAAGCTGTATTTTCAGGAAATAAAGCTAGTACAACTTCTGTGGCATATTAATTACCAACAGTAGGAATTTGGCAAGGAAATGTGGCTTCTACATCTATAAATGGTATGGTTTTCTTTGGTAAAATCAAACAAAATATAGACAATTATCTTAGCGATAATGCTGCTGATGGAAATGCATTAAATAAACTTATAGTATTTAATAATAATGATATTAACTATCAAAGTGATATTCCATCATATAGGGTAGATTTTGATACAAATGGAGGAAGTGCAGTACCTTCTGAATTATTCCCAGCTGACAGTGATACCTATAATGCAGTTAGACCTGAAAACAATCCGGTGAAATCAGGAAATGACTTTGTGGATTGGTATACAGATAAAGAACTAACTACTGTATTTGATTTTAATACTATTTTGAATAAAGATATAACTTTATTTGCAAAATGGACACCTGCCACTTCTTCTGTAACACCTGGTGGCGATGATAATAAAGATGTAGAAAAAGATAAGAATAAAAATAAAGATAAAAGTAAGGTAGTGACAGTTACTAAAAAAGTAGTGAAAACGGAAGTAATAAAGAAGAATAATAAGGTAAAAACTTCAGATGATAATATGGTTGTAGGTTTTATACTTTTATTTATAGGTGCTGGATTAATAACAGTACTAAGGGCAAGAAAATATTTAAATAAAAAGAATTAAAAGTAAATCTAATTGCCAAGAAGATTTGTAAGATAAGAATGTTATTATTTCTAGTGTGAAAACTAATAATTTGATAGGTAGACATAGCAAAGTCTAGGGTGTTGTTTTCCTAGACTTTGTTTATTGTCTAGAACTTAACTTATCGGGTAAGGTTTTGCATTTTTGTTTATATAATGGTACTATATGATGTAAAAGCAAGGATGTTTGCATTTTCAAAGAAAAGCTTTAATATTAGCCATAAGGAAGAAAGAGAGTATGTTAAGAATAGCCATTTGCGATGATAATGAGAAAGATATAGAAGTATTAGAAAAAAATTTAAATTCATTTGCAGAAGAGACTGAAATACAACTTAATATAGAAAAATTTTTATCGGGAAATGAATGTTTAAATGTGTTTGAAAATTCAGATGATTTTCCGGAGGTTTTGTATTTAGATATGCATATGCCTTCTATGGACGGAATGGAAACTGCTACAAAACTTAGAAAGGCAGGATATTCTGGGGAGATAATATTTAATACTGTAAGTGAGCCTGAGGTTTATGAAAGTTTTTTTGTGGATGCTTTTCATTATATAGTGAAAGGGAAAACTGATATTGAAACTCAAAGAAAAATTTTTCATCATGCTGTTGAGGAAAAGAAGAAAAAAGAAGAGGATTTCATAACTGTTTCTTGTGCCGGTGAAAGTGTAACCATTGGGATAAAGGAAATAAAGTATTTTAGTTTGGAAAATAAGGTTATCGTTGTTCATTATAGAAAGAAGAAAACTTTTGAGTTCTATACTTCTTTAAATAAAATTCAGTATTCTTTGTTAAATAAGGGATTTGTCAGGGTTAATTCTCATGCTCTTGTAAATATGTCCTATATTACTAGAAGAACAAAAGGTGATGTATCTTTATTTTCCGGTGAAAAATTTGATATTACAAGAACTTATAGAAAAGATGCCAATACTGTATTAGATAAGTTTCAGAAGAAAAGGGAGGTATTTCGGTTATGATAACAAGAAATGCCAGAAAAATTCTGTTAGCAATTCTTATTTGTATAATTAGTATTTTTATGTTTAGTAAAAGTATAGTCTTGGCTAGAGGAGTAGAAACTAAGGAGATACTTTCTTCAAATGCATATTATACTACCTATTTTCACATATTAGATGCGGATGATTTGCGAGTTACATTAAGTGATGTAGTCTTATCTTCCAGTGAGATATATGAACTTTTTGGCATTGCAAATAACTCGGGAGATGTGCCTAGCGAAAAAAGCATAAAAGATATTGAAAATAGAATTAAAAATTTTAACTCTGATTTGCAAAAAATAATAATAAAAAGATCTGGGATTGTAGTAAGAGATGGACTTGGTCATGATATTAATCCGGAAGCAACTGTAAGCCTATTGGGTTTAAATAATAAAGTCTTGGTAGATAGAAATATTATGGTACTAGATTTGAATTTTAATATAAATGGAGAAAGTGTAAAAACTAATCTTTATATACCTTTTCCTATTAAAACAGTAAATTATGATAAGGTTCAGATTAAGGAAATCACCAGAACTAAGGTAAATAATGTTTATATTGATAAGGCAAAGAGTACGAGTAAGCAAAGTGTAAATGCCACAAAAACAAAAAATAAAACTTTGATTTTACATAAGAATATTGTAAAGAGTAAAACTGTGGTAGTTAATGTGGTTCATTTATTTAGTAAATCTTCCATAAATACTGGGGAAAAAATGAATTTAAATGCCCCTCACTTTACATTAAGCGTTAATTTTATTATTGCTCATGGATACGTATTTACTTTAAGTGCTGGAATGATTATAATTTTGATAAATCTTTTAGTATTTGGAAGTAGTTTGCAAATATTTATCTGGTTTCGTAAAAAGGAAAAAGAAGTAATGAATAAGATGTAGAAATATATTACAACTAAATATATAAGTGAGAAAACCATTGAATTAGAAATTCTTTGGTTTTTTTAGTTTATAGAATTTTACATAGATTTTACATAAGTCAGTGGTTAGATAACTTATTTGGAAAATATAATTGTATCATTAAAGAAAATATAAGGGTAAGGGAATGGTTATGAAAAAAATAAACTCTAAAAATAAAAAATATAAGATTTTACAATTGATATTTTTAATGAGTATAGTAATGAGTTTTCTAGTTGGTTGTGTAGGTAAAACAGATGATATTACGGTTATCTCAAGAGAAGATGGTTCCGGTACACGGGGTGCCTTTATCGAACTTTTTGGAATTGAACAAAAGGGAGATAATTTCCGAAAAGATAGAACTACTAAAGAAGCTATGGTAGTTAAGCAGACAGATATGATGATGGTAAGTGTTGCAGGAGATAAAAATGCAATTGGGTATATTTCATTAAGTTCTTTAAACGACACAATTAAGCCGGTAAAGGTAGATGGTGTATCTGCTACTTCTGCAAATGTAAAAAATGGAGAATACAAGGTTTCTAGACCTTTTATAATTGCAACTAAGGGTGATGAAAGTAAAATTGCTAAAGATTTTATAGATTATATTCTATCTAAAGAAGGTCAAGAAATAGTTGGTGAAAGTTATATAAGTGTAAATGATAAGGCACCTGAATATATTAATCATGATAATTCAGGAAAAGTTGTAGTAGCAGGTTCATCTTCCGTTACTCCACTTATGGAAAAACTTAAAGAGGGCTATTTAAAGTTAAATCCTAATGTGAAAATAGAAATTCAGCAAAGTGATTCTTCAACAGGTTTATCCGGTGCAATAAGCGGAACTTGCGATATTGCAATGTCAAGTAGAGATTTAAAGGAAGAAGAGATTAAAGAATTAAAGCCAATTAAAATTGCCTTAGATGGAATTGCTATTATTGTAAATAAAGAAAATCCGGTAACAGATTTATCCGCAAAACAAATTGGAAATATATTTATGGGTAAGATTACAACATGGAAAGATATAGATAAATAAGCATATGGACCAATATTTACAGATAATAAAAGAAATAGTAAAAATTAGGATATTGTCAAGAGATTTGCAATAGTAACAAAAATTATAACTTGAAATTAAATATTTAAGTAGTGAATTAAAAAAATGCATTTGAGGGAAAATATGAAAAAAAGAAAAGTTAAAGAAAATTTTATGGAAGGACTATTTTTTATAGCGGCAGCAGCTTCTATATTTGCAGTTGTTCTAATTTGCTTTTTTCTAATGGCAAATGGAGTACCGGCTATAGGTAAGATTGGATTAGTTAAATTCCTTTTTGGAACAGAATGGTCTCCTTCAGATATTCCACCACTTTATGGTATAGCTTCAATGATAGTTGGAAGCTTATATGTAACAGCAGGAGCAATTATCATTGGAGTACCAATAGGACTTTTTACAGCAGTTTTTCTTTCTAAAATTTGTCCTACGAAGTTATATAAGATAATGAAGCCAGGAGTAGATCTTTTAGCAGGAATTCCATCAGTAGTTTATGGGTTTTTTGGAATGGCAGCAGTTGTTCCAATATTTGGAAATAGTATAATTTCCGGATGTATAATTTTAGGAATTATGATTTTACCTACCATAATTGGAATTTCTGAAAGTGCAATAAGGGCAGTTCCCAGTGAATATTATGAAGGTTCCGTGGCTTTAGGAGCCGGTAAATATAGAACTTTGTATAAGGTGGTAGTTCCGGCAGCTAAAAGTGGAATTTTAGCGGGAATTGTTTTAGGGATAGGTAGGGCAATAGGCGAAACCATGGCAGTTATTATGGTTATGGGTAATCAAGCTAGGATGCCAGTATCTCTTCTAAAAGGAGCTAGAACTTTAACAGGTAATATAGTAATTGAAATGGGCTATGCCGAAGGCTTACATAGAGAAGCATTGATTGCTACCGGAGTTGTATTATTTGTCTTTATTCTAATTATAAATCTTAGTTTTTCGGCACTTAAAGGAAGAAAAAAATGATAAATATAAAAGATAAAAGAGAATATAATTTAGATATTCAAGAGATTATTAAAAAGCAATTAGATAAAAAAATAAAAGATACTAGTACTAAAATAGATGAAAGTAGTTATACAAAAAATATTGAGGGAAAATATGACTATAAAAAAGAATAAAATAAAAGAAAAAATATTTGCAATATTAACTTGGGGTGCAGGGATTTTATCTATAGTGGTTTTGCTTTATATAATAGGCTTTATATTATATAAAGGGGTGCCATATATTAAACCCTCACTGTTTTCTTTAAAATATACAAGTGAAAATGTAAGTTTAATGCCGGCTCTTATTTCTACAATTATTATGACACTTATGTCTCTATTAATTGCAATTCCATTTGGAGTTTTTTCAGCAGTGTTTTTAACAGAGTATGCTAAATCGGGAAATAGATTTGTAAAAATAGTAAGAGTTACTACAGAAACCCTATCAGGAATTCCTTCCATAGTTTACGGGCTTTTCGGAATGCTGTTTTTCGTAACATTTTTAAACTGGGGTTTTTCAATTTTGTCAGGAGCAGTTACTTTAGCAATAATGATATTACCACTTATTATGCGTTCCAGTGAAGAGGCATTAAGTGCAGTACCGGATGTATTTCGAGAAGGTTCTTTTGGACTTGGAGCAGGAAAACTTAGAACGGTTTTTAAAATAGTTCTTCCCGCTGCGGCACCGGGAATATTTGCAGGAATTATCTTGGCAGTAGGACGTGTGGTTGGAGAAACAGCAGCCTTAATATACACATCCGGCACAGTTGCTCAAATTCCAGATTCCCCCTTTGCATCAGCAAGAACTTTAGCGGTGCATATGTATTCATTATCAGGTGAAGGACTTCATATGGGAGAAGGCTATGCCACAGCAGTAGTACTTTTGGTGTTAGTAATTGGTATAAATGCTTTATCAGCATTTGTAGCTAAGAGAATTGGTGGTTATGGAAAGGATAAGTAAGTTTATATGATATTGTGGAATTGATGAATAATAGCATTACAGTATTTTAAAAATAGTGATATTTGCAAATAAATAATAAGAAAATATATGTATAAATCAAAGTTTCAAGGAGGAAGTTATGGCAGATTGCTTTAATATAAAAGATTTAGATCTTTACTATGGGGATTTTAAAGCCTTAAAAAAAGTCAATATGGATATAGAGGAAAATAAGATAACAGCTTTTATAGGCCCATCAGGTTGTGGAAAAAGTACACTTTTAAGGTCTTTAAATCGTATGAATGATTTAATTGAAGGATGTAGAATAGAAGGAAGTATTAAGCTTTTTTCTGAGGATATTTACGGAAAAGATATGGATGTAACTTTACTTAGGAAAAGAGTGGGGATGGCATTTCAAAAGCCCAATCTTTTTCCTATGAGTGTATATGATAATGTGGCATATGGACCTAGAACTCACGGAATAAAGGGCAGATATGAGTTAGATGAGATAGTTGAAACTTCTCTTAGAAATGCAGCCATATGGGATGAAGTTAAGGATCGACTTAAAAAATCAGCCTTAGGCTTATCAGGCGGTCAACAGCAGAGGCTTTGTATTGCAAGGGCTCTTGCAGTTAATCCGGAGGTAATACTTTTAGATGAACCAACTAGTGCATTAGATCCTATTTCTACTGGTAAAATTGAAGAACTTCTTATGACTTTGGTGAATAAGTATAGTATAATTATTGTAACTCATAATATGCAACAAGCCACTAGAATAAGCGATAATACAGCATTTTTCTTACAAGGGGAAGTAGTTGAATATAGTAACACAGAAAAATTATTTTCAATGCCGGAGAACAAAAAAACAGAAGATTATATTACAGGAAGATTTGGATAGAGGATAAATAAAAAATTTAAGAATAAAAATAGAAAAAGAGTATACGTAATGAAAAGGAATTAATTGATATAAATTGTAAAAAAATATTGATGAGAAATTTACGTCTCATTATATAAATAGAGTAAAGAAATTATTTGAAGAAAAATATAGAATAGAACAAAAAAATTAAAAGTATAGAATAATATAATCAGAAATTATGAGATTAAAAGAGGATTTGCATATGAGAAATAGATTTGATGAAAGTTTAATAGATTTAAATAACAATTTAATTGAAATGGGTGCTATGGTAGAGGAAGCCATTGAAAAAGCAACTCGTGCCTTTGAAACTCAAGACAGAGATTTAGCTAAAGAAGTTATGAAAAGTGATGATCAAGTAGATGATAAAGAAAAAGAAATAGAAGCCAAATGTTTAAAACTTCTTTTATCTCAACAACCAGTTGCTAGAGATCTTCGTCAAATATCCACTGCCCTAAAGATGATTACTGATCTTGAAAGAATTGGAGATCATGCTATAGATATTTCAGAATTAGTAGTTTTATTATCAGAGCAAGAATATATTGCAAATGTAGAAAATATTCCAGCTATGGCTAAAGTTGCAAGAGAGATGATAACTTCTAGTATAGATGCATTTGTAAAAAAGGATAAAGACTTGGCAGAAAAAGTTATCTCTTCTGATGATCAGGTAGATGAACTTTTCTCTAAAACCAAGAATGATTTGATTTCTTTAGTCCATTCAGATGCTAATTTAGGGGAACAGGCATTTGATTTGTTGCAGATAGCCAAGTATTATGAAAGACTTGCAGATCATGCAGTTAATTTAGCAGAGTGGGTTATATTCTCAATTACTGGTGTTCATAAAGATACACAGGTGTTATAAAAAATATAGAGTTATCAGGGGAATTAATATATAGTTAAGATTATTGTAAAAATATTTTTAAGCTTAAGTTGTATAATTCTTTCATTAAGATAAATGTTAAGTAATTTAAGCTTAAATGTAGCATTTTTTCGTAAGGGCAGAGGGTTAAAATTTAACAATAAAATTTCTAAGAAGGATAAAAATGTCTATGGAAAAGATTTGGATTGTCGAAGATGATGATAATATTAGAGAAATTGTAGCTTATGCATTAAAATCTTCCGGATTTGATGTAAAGGATTTTTCTGATGGAAAAATATTTGCAAATGAATTAAAGAAACAGCTTCCAGATTTAGTCCTTCTTGATATTATGCTTCCTGAAACAGATGGTTTGACTTTGCTTACTAATATTCGAGAAGATATAAGGACAAAGACAATCCCTGTCATAATGGTGACAGCTAAAGGAACTGAATATGATAAGATTAAAGGCTTAGACTTGGGAGCAGATGATTATATATCCAAGCCTTTTTCCATAATGGAAGTAGTGGCAAGAGTAAAGGCATTACTTAGACGAAGCCAGACAAGTAGAGAAAAGTCAGATGAAATCACATTAGGCAATCTGGTTTTTTCAGAAAGTAAACATAAGGTAATTGCAAATGGGAAAGAAGCTAATCTTACTTATAAGGAGTTTGAGCTTTTAAATCTACTTTTAAAAAATCAAGGTATAGTACTAGATAGAGATAAAATTCTCACTATGATTTGGGGTTATGACTATGATGGTGAAAATAGAACTGTGGATATGCATATTAAAACTCTTAGACAGAAATTAGGGGATTGTGGAAAGTATATTAAAACTATTCGAAATGTTGGATATAAAATCGAGGAATAAAACTATAAATTAAGCATAAGTAGTAATGTTCATAACTAAGATTAATTTAAATTGATAGAGAATTTCATTATTAGTTTGTATTTAAAAGTAAGTTAAAAATTTCCATAAAAATTATGAGGAATAATTTATGAAGAAGAAGATATTTAGAAGTATTACAAGTTTATC
>JAISGP010000054.1 GCA_031263035.1 Lachnospiraceae bacterium
GCAGGTGGCTTAACAGGAAAGATGACACCTTCAGCTGTTCTTGTAATAAAAGATGGAAATATAAAATTAGTTAATATTAAAAATCAAGATGTAATGACTAAGATTTTAGATATGGTTCCGGATATTGTAGCTAAGGCTAAAAAGAAAGATCCAAAGGTAACAGAAGAAGAGGTAAACGATATGCTTGATAAAGCTTCTGAAGTTAAACCTGAAGAGAAAGAGTAATAAAAAGAACTATAAGCTTAATTAAAGAGTAAAAGTATAAATAGTTAAAATATATTTACAATAAAGATGTTATTAAAATAGGAGTTTATATAGGATTTAGACTTAAATTATAAGCTTTCAATTTAGGTAGTAATGAAAATATTTATAAATATTGAAACAGGGGGCGAAACTGATGTATATTAGTGAGATTTTTACAGAAATACCTACTGATAAGGAGAATAGAAATAAAACAGAGATTAAGTTTTATGAAGCATTAAAAAAGTTAAATATACCATTTGAAAGAGTTGATAACGATGCGGCTTATACAATGGAAGAATGTGAAGCTATCGACAAAGCTATGAATGTAGAATGTGCTAAAAACGTTTTTATTTGCAATCAGAAAAAAACTACATTTTTCCTTTTAGTAATGCCCGCAGATAAAAACTTTGACACAGGAAGTTTTAGTAAAAAAATGGGATTATCTCATATGTCATTTGCATCACCGGAACTTATGATAGAACATCTTGGGACTACCCCGGGTTCAGCTTCTGTAGCAGGTCTTGCAAATGATGAAGATGATTATATACAAGTTATCATAGATAAAGAAATTGCTGATTCAGAGTATTTTGGATGTAATCCGGGAATAAATACTGCTCATTATAAAATAAAAACAGCAGATTTAATTAAAAAATATTTACCTTCAATTCACCACAGACCTAGAATCGTAGATTTATAAATTATTAGGAGGCTATTTTTGAAATACATTCTTATAGTCATAGTAGTGATTTTAGTTTTGATTATTTTCGAAATTTATCGAGAATTACATACATTTAAGGAGACAAACGTAGAAATCAATTCTGAAAAACTAAAGGGACTCTACAGCGATAAAAAAATAGTGTTTTTAAGTGATTTACATAATCAAGTATATGGTACTCATAATGTAGATTTAATCCGCGCAGTTAGAGATGCAAGACCTGATTTGATACTAATTGGAGGGGATTTCCTTGTAGGAAAACAAGGAGTATCTTATAGACCTGCTATTAGATTAGTTCGTCAGCTTGTTAAGATTGCACCGGTTTATTATGCAAATGGAAACCATGAGCAGAGAATGAAGGAAAAACCTAAGAAATACAATAGCCCTTTATATGTAAGTTATAAAAATGATTTGTTAAATTTAGGAGTACATCTTCTGGAAAATAGAAGAGAACTTCTTCCTTTAGATGATGTGTGGATGACTATATCAGGATATGAGATTAGCCTTAGGCATTATGGAATGAAGGCTAAAACCACATTGAAAACTGAAGATTTATATGATAAAGTCGGAAACCCTAGTGGTGATTTTAATATACTATTAGCACATAATCCTACTTTTATGGAAACTTATTTTGACTGGGGGGCAGACCTTGTCCTTTCAGGTCACTTGCATGGAGGCATTGTAAGACTGCCATTTATAGGTGGAGTAATAGCACCTGGATTTATATTTAACCCTAAATATGATGCGGGGATTTTCACCAGTTCTGATGCTACAGTAGAAAAGAATACTAGCCGATATGTGGTAAATGCAAGTAAAGATTCAGCTATTGGATTTGTTACAAGGGGTATAGGTGCTCACACAATAAAAATTCGTCTTTTTAATCCTGCTGAGCTAGTTACTATAGTCTTAAAGGCAAACGATAGAAATTATGAAGACATGGTTGGAGACGAATATATTAACGCTTTAAATAATGACGAGATATGATTAAAGGTCAAAATATGAAAGTGGTTTTTTTATTAAGAACGTCAAAAAGCTATTTTTAAAGTTTTATGTATTAAAATAAAGGCAAGATATGGATAGGATAAGATGAAATTAGAATTTAAACTGGAAGCCTTTGAAGGTCCTCTTGATCTTTTGCTTCATCTAATTGAGAAGAATAAAGTTGACATATATGATATTCCCATTGTTGAGATTACTAGTCAATATATGGATTATATAAATGCTATGGAAACAGAAGATATGGGAGTTATGAGTGAATTCCTTCTTATGGCAGCAACTCTTTTAGATATAAAGTGTAAGATGCTTCTTCCCAAAGAAGAGACTGATGAAGAAGAGGAAGAGATTGATCCTAGAGCAGATTTGGTTCAACAATTATTAGAATATAAAATGTATAAATCCTTATCATATATGCTAAGAGATAAGGAACTATCCGGACAGAAATCTTTTTATAAAGATGCAAGTCTACCGAAAGAAGTTAAAAATTATATTCCTCCTATAGATTTAGAGGAGTTAGTTGGTGATAATAACTTGGATACTTTATCCAAGATATTTGATCAGGTTATGAAACGTCAGGCATATAAAGTGGATCCGGTTCGTAGCAAATTCGGTAACATAAAAAAAGAAGAAGTTACGGTTGAAGAAAAGGTAAGCTATTTGTCTGGTTATTTGAAAGAACATGATAAATGTAATTTCAAGGACTTGTTAGTTAAACAAAGTTCAAGAATACATATTGTTACAACTTTTTTAGCTGTATTAGAGATGATTAAAACTGGAGAAATCCTAGTAAAACAAGATAATATATTTGACGAAATTTGGATAAAAAGTAAGGTAAACTAATGGATATACGAAAAATAGAGGCGATTATAGAGGGTATTTTATTTGCAATTGGAGAATCTCTTGATATTAAAAAAATTGCAAATGCAGTGGACCAGGATGTTGAGACAACCAGAAAAATCCTTCTTGATATGAAGGATAGATATGAAAATGAAGACAGAGGAATTAGAATAATAGAATTAGATTCCTCATACCAACTAACTACAAAAAGTGAATACTTTGATTATTTAGTTAAGGTAGTAAAACAACCTAAAAAATATGAATTAACAGAGATTCAGCTAGAAACATTATCAATTATTGCTTATAAACAGCCGGTTACTAAACAAGATATTGAAAAGATACGAGGAGTTAATTCAGACCACGTGGTTAATAAGCTTTTAGAATATGATTTAATTGAAGAGAAAGGAAGATTGCAAGTTCCGGGACGTCCTGTACTTTTTGGAACAAATGAAAATTTTCTTAGATTATTTCAAGTTAAATCCACAGATGAGTTACCTAATTTAAATCCGGATGAGATATTAGAGATGGAAGAAGAAGCTGAAAAAGTAGCACAGATTGATTTAGAATTATAGGAATAAAGTGAATAATTATACCTATTATTTGAATAAAAAAATATGTTTTGATATACTTGAGTATATAAAAAGCAATTATACATTTTAAGGAGGCAGATTAAATGGCTAAAGAAGAAAAAAATGTTTATACATATCAGACAGAAGGAAATTTAGGAAGTGTTAAAATCACTGAGGAAGTTATTGCGATTATTGCCGGTCTTGGTGCAATGGAAGTTGAAGGTGTAAGTTCAATGGCTGGAAGCTCTTCAAGACAGATATTTGCAAAGCTTGGTTATAAAACCCTTTCAAAAGGTGTGCATATTGAAATTGAAAATGATGAAGTAAAAGTAGTACTTTCAATTAATTTAAAATATGGATACAACTTAAAAGAAATATCATCAAAGATTCAAGAAAAAGTAAAAACAACTCTTGAAAATATGACAGGATTAATCGTTTCAGAAGTAGATATACGTATTGCTGGCGTTGATATGGAGGAAGCATAGGTTGAATCGAAAACATATTAGAGAAAACATCTTTAAATGCTTATTTATGAGAGAATTTTATAATAAAGAGGATTTAAAACATCAGATTGATAATTTTTTAAGTCTTGTTAGGGACCATGAAGAGGTTCTTTTTTGGCAAACTATGGATGGGGAACTATCTGAAGAAGATGATACTAGAGTAAATTTATTTAGAACTCAATTAGATAAAGATATGAGTTTGATTACTACTAAAACTGCAGCAATTATTGAAAATATTGGTGAGTTAGATGAAAAGTTAGATACATCTTTAGATACAGAGAAGAAAATAAAAGCTGACGATAAGATAGAAAGACAAAAAGGTCAAAAAGGGGTTTCAACTCACTGGAAGACTAATAGACTTAACAAAGTTGATTTGTCTATTCTTAGATTAGCTCTTTATGAGATTCTTATGGATGAAGATATACCAGCCGGAGTTGCCATTAATGAAGCTGTAGAACTTGCAAAAATATATAGTGGAGACCGGGCACCAGCTTTTATAAATGGTGTGTTGGCTAAATTTGTGTAAATGAAGAAGAATTCTTTTTATACAGTAACATGGATAACTAAATACATTAAAGATTTGATAAGTACGGATTATCTACTTCATAATGTAAAAATAAAAGGTGAAGTTAGTAACCTAAAATATCATGGAAGTGGTCATATCTATTTTTCGTTAAAGGATAGGAGTGCTTCTATTTCTTGCGTTATGTGGAGAAGTAAGGCAAGCTCTTTAACTTTTAGACTTGAAGAGGGCATGGAGATAGTTGTTTCCGGAAGTATAGATGTATATGAAGCCACGGGAAGTTATCAACTCTATGCCAATTCCATTACTCAAGGTGGCCAGGGAGATTTGTATGAAAAGTATCTTAAATTAAAAAATGAACTAGAAGAAATGGGTATGTTTGCAGAAGAATATAAGCAGAAGATACCTAAGTTTTCTAAAAAAATTGGTATTGCAACTTCAGATACTGGGGCAGCTATTAGAGATATAGAGCAGATTTCTAGAAGAAGAAATCCATATGTTGAATTAATATTATCCCCTACATTAGTTCAAGGTCCGGAAAGTGCCGTCAGTATAGTTAATTCTATACATAGGTTAGATGATATGGGATTAGATGTTATAATCATAGGTCGTGGCGGAGGCTCTATCGAGGATTTATGGCCGTTTAATGAGAGGATTGTTGCAGAAGCTATTTTTAATGCCAAAACACCTATTATATCAGCAGTAGGTCATGAAACGGATACCACTATTGCGGATTTAGTTGCAGACCTTCGTGCCCCGACACCTTCAGCAGCTGCAGAACTGGCAGTTTTTGATTATTATAAATTTCAGGAAAAACTATCTGAATATAACCAGAAGTTTAAAACTAAACTCAGCACTAAGATAAAACTTATGAAAAGTAGATTAGAAGTATTTGAAAATCAAATACTTCGACATAGTCCGGAACATATACTTAGGACATATCGCTCTAAAACAACAGAATTTGAAAATAAGTTAAATCTTGCTATGAGAGATGGTATTGATAAAGCTAAAAGAAAAGTTGATGTTACAGATTATATTAGGCATAAGATGGAAACGAAGCTTTTAGATTCTAAGCATAAACTTGAGATCTATATTGAGAATTTAAAAAGATTATCACCTCTTGAAAGAATATCTAAAGGATATGCATATTTAAGTGATGATAAAGGAAGCACAGTAAAGTCAGTTAAAGATGTTGTGGTTGGAGAAGAAGTAAATTTATATTTACAAGATGGTAATATAAAATCTAAGGTTACTCAGGTGCTAGAAAGATAAGTTAAAATATTAGTAATTATTTTTTGTTGAAAAGTGAGAAAATTTAATAAGTGTAGCAGGATATAATAATATTTGCAAAGAGGGATTAAAATGGCAGGTAAAAAAGAAGAAAAGAAATTTTCACTTGAAGAAGGTTTTAAGGAATTAGATAATATAGTTTCTAAAATGGATGATGATGAAATCTCATTAGAAGAACAATTTAAACTATATGAATCTGGCATTAAACTTGTAAAAGAGTGTAATACATCTATTGATAAGGTTGAGAAACAGATGGAAGTATTAGCCAATGAATAGAGAGAAGTTTTTAATTCAGTTAAGTAAAAAAACTAAAGAAACTGAAAATATAGTTTTGAGTTATTTGCCAGAGGAAGAAGGATTTCAAAAGGAAATAATGAAGGCTATGAATTATAGCGTAGAAGCCGGTGGAAAAAGACTTCGCCCATTACTTATGAAGGAAACTTTTGATTTTTATGAAGGAAATGGGAAAAGTGTTGAAGCTTTTATGGCAGCTATAGAGTTTATTCATACTTATTCTTTAGTTCATGATGATTTGCCATCTATGGATAATGATAAGTATCGAAGAGGGAAACTAACTACTCATGCTAAGTTTGGTGAGGCTATGGGAGTTTTAGCTGGGGATGCTTTATTAAATTATGCAGTAGAAACTGCGTTAAAGGGATATGATATAGATAACTCGGAAGCTTTTATTTCTGCATTACAATATTTAATGAGTGCAGCAGGAATTTTCGGAATGATTGGTGGACAAGTTATTGATATTAAAAATGAAAATAATTCTAACATATCTAAGGATATATTAGATGAAATTTATAGATTAAAAACAGGAGCTTTACTAATGGCAGCCATGGTTGTTGGTGCTATATTAGCTGGGGTAAATAAAGAAGAAAAAGAGCAGGTAGAAAAAGTAGCCTATAATATAGGGATGGCATTTCAGATTCAAGATGATATTTTAGATGTTACAAGTACCGTAGAAGAACTTGGCAAGCCTATTGGCAGTGATGATAAAAATCATAAGGTAACTTATGTAACATTATTTGGATTAGAAAAAGCTAAAGAGTATGTTAATGCCTACTCAAAGGAAGCAATTTTAGGTTTAGAAGAGATGAAGGGAAAGAATTCTTTTTTAAATGAACTAGTTGAGTATCTTATAGATAGAAAAAATTAGAAAAGAAGAGTGAGATTTTTACTTTTAGATGATAAAGGAAATATAGTATATTTTTAGAGGATAAAGTTGCATAAGCTTTGTATACAAATTTAAAAAGATGGGGAAGTGTAGCTGTGGTATTGGAAAAAATAAATCATCCGAATGATATTAAGAAAATTGATAAAGAAGAGAAAAAAGTCCTTGCTTATGAGATAAGAAAGTTTTTAGTTGAAAAGGTTTCTAAAAATGGGGGACATCTTGCTTCAAACCTTGGAGTTGTTGAATTAACTATAGCACTTCATTCTTTGATGGATTTTCCGGAAGATAAATTAATATGGGATGTAGGACATCAATCTTATGTTCATAAAATTCTTACTGGTAGAAAAGATAGATTTGATGAACTTCGCTGTACAGATGGATTATGTGGCTTTCCGAAGATAAGCGAAAGTGATTGTGATGCCTTTGACACAGGCCATAGTACAACATCTATTAGTGCCGGACTTGGAATTGTAAAAGCCATGGAGTTAAATAAGGAAAACCATAAAGTTGTTGCTGTTATTGGAGATGGTTCTCTTACCGGTGGCATGGCTTATGAAGCATTTAATAATGCAGCTTCATTAAAACGTAATTTTACGATTATCTTAAATGATAATCACATGTCTATATCTAGAAATGTGGGAGGAATGTCAAAATATCTTTCAAGTATTAGAACTGCAAGACCTTATCTTGGATTAAAAGAAAATGTCGAAAATGTTCTTGCCAGTATTCCAACTTTTGGAGATAGATTAGTTAATAGAGTTAGAACAACTAAAAATGGTATAAAAGCTTTATTTGTTCCGGGAATGTTTTTTGAGGATATGGGAATAAAGTATTTTGGACCTATTGATGGACATGATTTAAAAGCTTTAAATCAAACTCTATTAGAGGCTTTTAGTGTGGAAGGTCCTGTTTTAGTTCATGTAGTTACTAAAAAGGGTAAAGGCTATGTGCCGGCTGAAAAACAACCTGGAAAATTTCATGGGGTTGGACCTTTTGATGTGAAAACAGGTGAATTAATTTCTAATGGAAATGGAATAAAATATACAGATGTTTTTGCAAATGAAATTGTAAAAATTGCTAGAAATAATCCGAAAGTTGTAGCTATTACAGCTGCAATGGCAGACGGCACAGGACTTGCTAAATTTAAAAGAGAATTTCCAAATAGATTTTTTGATGTAGGAATAGCAGAAGCTCATGGTGTTACATTTGCAGGAGGACTTTCTGTAGGTGGATTAATTCCTGTATTTGCAGTATATTCTTCATTTTTACAGAGGGGCTTTGATCAGATTATTACTGATGTGGCTTTAACTAATAGACATGTTGTATTTGCAATTGATAGGGCTGGTATAGTAGGGCAAGATGGAGAAACTCATCAGGGCGATTTTGATTTAAGTTATTTGAATTTAATTCCAAATCTTACAATAATGGCACCGAGAAATGCTAAAGAGTTGGAAACTATGTTGGATTTTGCAGTTAATAAAGTAGATGGACCAGTTGCTATTCGTTATCCAAGAGGAGAAGCATCAAAAGTTTTACCTAATTTTAATTCTGAAATTAAACTAGGAAAAGCAGAAGTTATTGCGAAAGGTGCAGATGTAGCTATTATCTCTTTTGGAAATATGTTTGATAGAGCTTTAAATGTATGCAAATTATTGGAAGATGAAGGCATTAGTGCCACCCTAGTTAATGCTAGATTTTTGAAACCTTTAGATGAAGATACTATTGTAAATATTGGTAGAACCCATAAATTAGTAGTTACTTTAGAGGAAAATGTTAAAACAGGTGGCTTTGGAGAAGCTGTAGTCTGTGCTTTAAGTAAAAATCAAGTCAATGTATCTACAGAAGTTATTTCTATTCCAGATGCATTTGTTCCTCATGGTAAGGTAGATGAATTAAATAAAAAGTTAGGACTTGATACAGAAAGTATATTACATAGAATTATGAGTGCTAAAATTTCAGAGTAATTTGTTTTGAAAGATAGCATAAACTGATATTTGACAGGATGTTGAAATAATTAGTATATTTATTGAATACATTCATAGAGTAGTTTTATGAATTAATATCATGTAATAAAAAATCCTTGGTATATTTTGAATTATAGATAAATTTATATAACAATAAATGAGAAGAGAGATTAGATGAAAGAACGTTTGGATGTACTCCTTGTAAAAAGAGGTTTAGCCACTTCAAGAGAAAAGGCTAAAACAGTTATAATGGCAGGAGAAGTCTTTGTAAATGGTCAAAGAGAAGATAAAGCAGGTACGAATTTTAAGGATGATGTAGAGATAGAAGTTAAATCTAATAAAATGCCCTATGTAAGTCGTGGGGGATTTAAGTTAGAAAAAGCTTTAAATGAATTTGATTTAACGGTTAAAGATAAAATATGTACAGATGTAGGCTCATCAACCGGTGGTTTTACAGATTGTATGCTACAGAATGGAGCAACTAAAGTTTTTGCCATTGACGTGGGAAGAGGTCAACTTGATTGGCAACTTCGAAATAATCCAAGAGTTATAAGTATGGAAAAGACTAATATTCGCTATGTTACTTTAGAAGATTTAGGAGAACAGATAGATTTTTCTAGTATAGATGTGTCATTTATTTCATTAACTAAAGTTCTTTTACCTATATACAATTATTTAGTTTCAAGTGGTGAAATCGTAGCTCTTATTAAACCTCAATTTGAAGCAGGACGAGAAAAAGTTGGGAAACATGGAGTTGTAAGGGAACCTTTAACTCATATTGAAGTTATAGAAAAAGTTAAAGATTTTAGTATAAGTATCGGCTTAAAGCCTTTAGAACTAACATATTCCCCTATAAAAGGACCAGAGGGAAATATTGAATATCTTATACATTTAAAAAAAGAGGATGATTTGAAAGAAGAAGATTTTAATCAGTGGCATGAGAAAATACAATCAACAGTAGATGAAGCTTTTTCTTCACTAAAGTAGTATAAAATAAAAAAATAGCTTTATAGTTGTTATTTAAATTTAATTATGAAAGATAACATTGGTAAAATATCGACATATCTGTTTAGATAACAGGATAAACATAGTAATTACAGGAAATGAGAAGGAATAGATGGATAATTTTTTTATAGTTACAAATGACGGAAAAGACATAGATTTTAATGTTACAGAAAAAATAGCTAATTTTCTTATGAAAAAAGGTAAAAAAGTTTTTTTAAGTGAGAAAAACTGTTATAACTGCCTTCTTCCTTCAAGTATTCCCAGTGAATTAGATTGTGCTATTGTTGTAGGAGGAGATGGTAGCTTTATTGAAGTTGCAAGACTTTTGAAAAATAGAGATGTACCTATTCTTGGTGTAAATATGGGAACATTAGGATATTTAACAGAAGTTGAATTAAGTGAATTAGATACAGCTTTAGCTAAATTAGTGAATGATAGATATTATATTGAAGAACGTATGATGATTATGGCTAAATTTCAAGATAAAGAATCTGGAATAGCCTTAAATGATATTGTAATAAGCAGAGAGGGAGAACTTCGTATACTTAAATTTAAAGTATATGTAAATGGAATTCTTCTAAATAATTATCATGCAGATGGAATTATAATTTCTACACCAACTGGCTCAACAGCCTATAATCTTTCAGCAGGTGGTCCTGTTGTAGAACCAACAGCTAATCTTATGGTAATAACGCCAATCGCTTCCCATGCACTAGATAATAAAAGTATAATTTTATCAGCAGATGATAAAGTGGAAATTGAATTGGACTTTGGTAGATTTAATAGAAATGAAGTTGCAAGAGTTACTTTAGATGGAGCAGATAATTATTTAATACATTCAGGGGAAAGAGTTGTAATTAAGGAAGCTTCTGAAACTACTAAGTTTTTAAAACTTAAGAAACAAAGCTTTTTGGAAGTTCTTAGAAAGAAAATGAAGGCAAATGCATAAAATCTTTTAGGAGGAAAATCCTTTGAAAAAAAATGATAGACATGAAGCAATTTTAAAAATAATTAGAGAGCAAGAAGTGGAAACTCAAGAAGATCTTGCACAGGAATTAATAGTCTTAGGCTATGCGGTAACTCAAGCTACTGTGTCAAGAGATATACGCACGTTGCATTTATCTAAAGTTCCAGGAAACAATGGGAAGTTCCATTATGTAGCTATGAAGAGTGAAACATCTAATGGTTCAGAAGAAAGATATCTTAGAGTATTAAAGGAAGCTTTCCACTCTATGGATACAGCAGGAAATCTTCTTGTAATTAAAACTGTTCCCGGAATGGCAATGGCAGCAGCAGCTACCTTTGACGGTCTTGGATGGAGCGAAGTAGTAGGATGTATTGCAGGAGATGATACAATCTTTTGTGCTATTAAAACAGTTGAAGATGTTAAAGGGGTTATGGAGAAAATCAAGAATATTATTTTACAAAATTAGAGTTTTAAGTAAAGTTAAAAGAGATTTTCTACTATAAAAAATGATAGAAACAGATATTATTTGGAAGTTACTTAAAATAGTAATTTAGTACAGATGGTTTAAAGTAAATATAGTTTATTTAATTGAGGAAAATGTATGTTACAAAGTTTGCATATTAAAAATATTGCTTTAATTGATGAGATAGAAGTAGAGTTTAAAAATGGTTTGAATATATTAACAGGTGAAACCGGAGCAGGAAAATCAATTATTCTCGGTGCAATTACTCTAGCATTAGGTGGGAAATTTTCTAGAAATATGCTTAGAGATGAAGAAAAATCAGCTTTAGTTGAACTGTTTTTTTATATTGAAGACGAAAAATTAAGAGAAGAATTAACTGATAAAGGTGTATTTTTTGAAGATGAAACCTTGGTTATTTCAAGACGATTTGTACATGGAAAAAGTACCAATAGAATTAATGGTGAAACTGTACCGATAACTAACATAAGAGATATTGCCAATTTAGTTATAAATATTCATGGTCAACATGAGCATGAATCTCTTCTTCATAAGAAGAATTATTTAGGATATATAGATTTAGTTGGTGGAGATAAAATTGCTAAACTTAAATTAGATGTAAAAGAAAAATACAATGAATATAGAGCTATTCGAAAAAAGATTGAAGCTATTGATAGTGATGAATATACTAGAGAAAAAGAACTATCTTTTCTTAAATTTGAAGTAGATGAAATTGAAAAGGCAGAATTAGTTCCTGGTGAAGATGAAGAATTAGAAGAAAAGTTTACTTTAATGAGAAACTCTAAAAAGATTGTAGATTCTGTATCAGAAGCTTATGGAATTTTTTCTTCAGATAATGGCTTAAGCGATTTAGTAGGTAATGCAGTTCATTTGCTAAACTCTGTCTCTTCATATGACGACAAAGCTAGAGAAATTGCAGAACAAGTTTCTGAAATAGAAGCTCTAGTTTCAGATTCCTCTTATACTTTATCTGACTATATTAATTCTTTAGAATTCTCAGATGAAGATTTTGATATTGCTGAAGAAAGACTAAACCAGATTAATGAATTAAAACGAAAATATGGCAAAACAATTGAATTAATTATAGCTAGTCAAACTGATAGATTAGAGAGAATTCAAGTTCTTAGTGATTATGATAAGTATGTAGAAGGCCTTAATAAAGAAGAAAAGATTATTAAGGAGCAATATTTTGATAGAGCAATGGCTCTTTCTGTAGCAAGAAAGAAAACCGGAAAAGAGTTAGAAAAGAATTTGCTACGAGGAATTAAAGAACTTAATTTTGAAAATGTAGAATTTAAAATTGATTTTACTACAAGAGAAGAGATACTTCCCGGTGGAGTTGATGAAGTAGATTTCTTAATTTCATTAAACGAAGGATATAGGCTTAGACCATTAAATCAAGTGGCTTCAGGTGGTGAATTAAGCAGAATTATGCTGGCTCTTAAAGCGGCAATTGCTGATAAAGATCAGATTGAAACTCTTATTTTCGATGAGATTGATACAGGTATTAGCGGAAGAACAGCTCAGACTGTTTCAGAAAAGATGAGTGAAATTGCCAGAAATCATCAAGTTATCTGTATAACCCACTTGGCATCTATTGCGAGTATGGCAGATGCTCATTTTATTATTGAAAAACATAAAAGTGTATCTGGGGTTATAACAGATATAAGGGAATTATCTGATGAAGAGATTATCGATGAGTTAGCTAGAATTCTTGGTGGAGCGAAAATAACTAAAACTGTTATGGATAATGCTAGAGAGATGAAGAAGCTGGCAAATTCAATAAAAGAACAAAAAAATATATAGAAGAGGTTTAGATATGAATTATATTAGTATGTTTGACGTAATTGGGCCAAATATGATTGGACCTTCAAGTTCCCATACAGCAGGAGCTTGTTCTATGGCATTATTAGCTAGAAAAATGGCACATTTTGAAGTGAAAAAAGTAGTGTTTACTCTCTATGGTTCATTTGCAAGGACATATCACGGTCATGGAACAGATAAAGCTCTTGTAGGTGGTATTTTGGGATTTTCAACTGATGATGAAAGAATAAGAGATTCTTTTGAATTAGCAAAGGAAGCGCCTCTTGACTTTTCTTTTGATATTAACACAGAGGATAAGCCGGAACACCCTAATACAGCAGATATATTAATGACTGGTGAAACTCCAGATGAAACCCTTATGGTTCGCGGTGTTTCAATTGGTGGTGGAAAGATTAAGATCACCAAAATCAATGATATTACGATTGAATTCACCGGGGAATATAATACTCTTATAGTTAAGCAGACTGATTTACCTGGAGTTGTAGCCCATTTAACTGCTGTACTTGCAAATAATAACATAAATATTGCATTTATGAGATTATTTAGAGAAGGCAAGGGTGGTACAGCCTTTACCGTAATAGAATCAGATGATTTTATTCCAGATAGTATTATTGAAGAAATGAAAGATAATAAAAAAGTCAAAGATATAATGCTAATTGGAGTATAGATTTAACATGAATATTTAAATTTAAAAAGATAGACTAGGGTTTATCTTTTTTTAATGATTTAATTACATATATCCTTTTTATTTTTCTTGAAGGTATATGGATTTTATGATAACCTTTTATTTATGCGAAATATGATAACTAAAAAGTCAAAATCAAAATTAAATACTGCTATATTTTTCGGACTAATTCTAACTCTTACAGCTCAGTTGAATATTAATTTTATGATTACTAATTTTAAAATTGCTATTTCAATTGTAATATTTGCTGTATTTGCCTTTCTATTGGAAGATTTTCCAATTATCGAAACAGCCTGTGTTACGTCCATAGGAGTTTTTGTTTCTAGAGTTTTAATTCATTGGGAACCACCATTTCATTTTTATAATCTTGTTATTTCTTTCGGACCTGAAGTTTGCTTTTATTTGGCAGATGGAGTTATGTTATATTTCCTAATGAAATATAAGGGAGAAAGAGACCAAAACAACGTTATATTCTTGCTATGTTTGGTAATTATAGATTATCTATCTAACTTTACAGAGCTTATACTTAGAACAGGAATAGATGTCTTTTTACCTACAACTCAACTAGGTATCTTAGCAGTTGCATTAATTCGAACAGGGCTTTTCTGGTGCCTTTTAACTGTAATGGAGCATTATCATATACTTTTACTTAGAAAAGAGCATATATTAAGGTATCAAAGGCTCATTCTTTTGATTTCCAAGTTAAACGGTGAAATGATATGGATGAGAAAAAATACTAATCTTATTGAAGATACCATGCATACTTCATATAAATTATATGAACAGCTTAAAAGTACCATGCCAGATTTTACTCTTGCAAAAGATGCATTAATAATAGCAAGAGATATTCATGAGATAAAAAAAGAGTATTTGTTAATACTTCGTGGATTATCAGATGCCTTAGATGATGAAGCTAAGTACGATCAGATGTATTTGCTAGATATGTTAGAGATTTTAGAGGATTCTATAAAGAAAATTGCAAATGAAAATAAGATTGCACTTAATTTTATTTTGAATTGCGAAGACAATCCTTATATAACAAGTTACTATGCATTTCTTTCTGTATTTAGAAATCTATGTACAAATGCTATTGAGGCTTGTGAAGAAAAGGAAATGACAATAACTCTTTCAGAACATTTTAAAGAAGGAATGTATGAATTTGAAATAAAGGATGATGGTCCGGGTATTCCGGATGAAAATATTGAACATATTTTTACGATGGGATTTTCCACAAAGATAAATTATGAAACAGGAGAGGTCAATAGAGGAATGGGCTTAAGTCTTGTGAAAGACTTAGTTACTCAAACCTTAGGGGGAACTCTATTTGTTTGTTCAAGAGCCGGTGAAACAATTTTTAAGATAATTATACCGGAAGAAAATCTTGAAAAAAGCTCTTTTGATTAAAAAAATAAGGAAGTAACAATGAATTTTTATTTAATTGACGATGATAGAAACATTATAAATATATTGAGCATGATTATAACTCATGAAAATTTAGGAAAAGTAAGTAATTCAAATACAAATCCAGTAGAATCTTTAGATGATATTAAAGATGTTAATCCGGATATAGTTATTGTTGATTTATTAATGCCGGAATTAGACGGAATATCGTTTGTAAAAGAAGCAAAAAAAATCTTAGATGATGTAGCCTTTGTTATGTTGTCTCAGGTTTCTTCAAAAGACATGATTTCTGATGCCTATGAGGCAGGCATTGACTTCTTTATTCAAAAACCTTTAAATGGTATAGAAGTTAAATCTGTTTTAAATAAAGTTATTCATTCTTTGGAAGACAGAAGAACAGTTAGAAAAATGCAGAGTTTATTTATAGGAGAAGGTGTGGAAGCCAAAAACCCACCAGTATCTAAAAATCAAAGTGTTTTAGATAGTCAAATAGAGCATTTAAAAGGCATCCTCCAACAGCTAGGTATAATAGGTGAGTTAGGAAGTTCAGATATAATAACATTAATTGAATATTTACTTACAAATAAAGAAGAGATTAATTCTTTTACCTTACATAATTTATGTGCCAAGTTTTCAGATTCTCCAAAATCTATGGAGCAAAGAATTCGAAGAGCTTCTTATAGTGCATTACTTAATCTTGCAAATCTTGGAATAGAAGACTATGGCAATGAGATTTTCTGCGATTATTCTAACACCCTGTTTAACTTTGAACAAGTAAGACGAGAAATGGACTACATAAGAGGCAAGTCTAGTCACGGTGGAAACGTAAAAATAAAATCATTTTTAATTGCACTTTTAAATGATTGCCAAAGGTAAGGATAGAGCAAATTTATTATTAAAGTAATGATGAAAATGTAGTATTCACGAAGAGGATAGACTTTATTTGAAGCATAAATATTTTCTTTAGTAGACTATAGTATGTACTAGGAATTAAAGATTGGGAGAAATTATGATACAATTATTAGCAGTTGGAGTTGGCGGCTTTTTAGGAGCATGTTCCAGATTTGGAATTGGGAAATTGATGGTTCAATATAATAATTTTCCATTAGCAACTCTAATTTCAAATGTCCTTGCAGGCTTTTTAATTGGTGTTATAATTGGAATAGAAAGAGAAACATCAGAAATCCCAAAACATATAAAAAACTTTTTAACTACAGGATTTCTTGGAGGACTGTCTACCTTCTCAACATTTAGCTTAGAGACTGTTACACTGATAGAAAAAGGTAATTTAACAAAAGCTGCGGCAAATACATTTCTTAATGTTGCGCTGTGCTTTGTGGCGGTGTTTTTAGGTATTATAGTTGTAAGGATAATATGTAATATAATTAAAGTATAAAGTTAGATTAAGGCTGGAAAATATAGTTGATTTATGTTATACTGTTAAGAATAAAAACAATAAAAAATTAACGAAAGAAGGTGAGTATATAAAACAAAATCCAGAAAATTTTTCTGTTGAAAAAACTTCAGTTTGGTCTTTTAAAGACAGAGGTAGTTGGGCTACACACAATGGTAATTATAGAGGTAATTGGTCACCATATGTTCCAAGAAATTTGATTTTACGGTATAGTAAAATTGGTGATTGGGTCTTGGACCAATTTGTAGGAAGTGGTACTACGTTAATAGAAACAAGACTGCTTGAAAGAAACGGTATAGGACTAGATATTAACCCAAAAGCAATAAATATTTCAAAATCAAATTTAGATTTTCGAACTAAATCAAAATCAAAAATCTATTTGCAAGAAGGTAATGCATTAGATTTGTCAATTCTTAAAGATAATTCAATCGATCTAATATGTACACATCCCCCATATTTAAATATAATTAAATATAGCAAGTCAATTACAGATGATTTATCATTAGCATCGCAAGATAAGTTTATTTTTGGTATAAAAAAAGTTGCAAAAGAGGCTTATAGAGTTTTAAAGAGACAAAAGCACTGTTGTATTATGATGGGTGATATAAGACAAAAAGGGAATGTCATACCATTAGGATTTAAAGTTATGCAAGAGTTTTTAGATGCAGGCTTTGTATTAAAAGAAATCATTATAAAAGAACAACATCATTGTAAATCTACGAAATTATGGGAAAAAGCAAATATAAATTTTCTTTTATTAGCTCATGAATATATATTTGTTTTTAAAAAATAATTATTTTGTTGTTATTTCAATTATTTCACTTTATAATTAATTGGTTAATATAAGTTGAAATGAGGAAAAATAATGCAAGAAAATAATATTAGACCATTTGTTAAATGGGCAGGTGGTAAGAGACAGTTACTACCTCAAATAAAAAAAAGAATGCCAAAACAATACAATAAATATTTTGAACCATTTATTGGTGGTGGTGCAGTATTATTTGATATTTTGCCAGAAAAAGCTGTGATAAATGATATAAATAAAGTGTTAATTAATGCATATAGAGACATTAGAGATTTTACTGATGACTTCATAGTTGAAGTGAAAAAAATAGATAAAGATATGTGGGAAGATGGAAAAGAGTATTATTATGCCAAAAGAAATAAATTTAATGAAAAAATTTCTAATGGTCAATATGATTTAGAATTATCTACTATATTTGTGTTTTTAAATAAGCATTGCTTTAATGGTTTATATAGGGTTAATTCAAAAGGGTTATTTAATGTACCATATAATAATAGTAGGATGAGTTCTATAGATGAGAATGAAATAAAAAAAATTGCTAGTTATTTGCAAAGGGTAGAAATAAAGAAAGGAGATTTTGAAGATGCTTTGAAAGAAGCAAATAAAGGTGATTTTATATTTTTAGATAGTCCATATGCACCTCTTAATCCAACATCTTTTGAAGCCTATACAAAAGAGGGATTTGATTTAGAAAGTCATAGAAGATTAGCAAAAGTTTATGAAGAATTAACTAAAAAAGGATGTTATTGCATGTTAACTAATCATAATACTGAATTAATTAGAGAGTTATATGGAAATAAAGGATATTCTATAGATGTTGTAAATGTAAAAAGAATGATAAATTCAGATGCAAAGAATAGAAAAGGTGAAGAAGTTATTATTTGCAATTATTAGTTGTATAGGAGATTTATACTTTCATGGATAATATATTAAGAGATAGTATACAAGCATATTATAAAACTGAAAATATTGATTTGTTTTTACAAGATACTTTAACAATGTTACCTATGTTTAAAGAGGAATGTATAGATATGATTTTTGCAGACCCACCTTATTTTTTAAGTAATGGTGGAATAACTTGTAAGGGTGGAAAAATGGTTTCTGTTAATAAGGGGATTTGGGATAGAATTTCACCAGATAAAGAAACTACTATAGAAGAAAAGCATTTATTTAATCGAAGATGGATTGGGATGTGTCAAAAAATTTTGAAACCAAATGGAACAATTTGGATATCAGGTACTCTGCATAATATTTATTCTGTTGGAATGGCTCTTGAACAGGAAGGCTTTAAGATTATAAATAATATAACATGGCAAAAAACAAATCCGCCACCGAATTTGGCTTGTAAATGTTTTACACATTCCACAGAAACAATTTTATGGGCAAAAAAGAATGATAAAAAATCAAAACAAGTGTTTAATTATCAGTTAATGAAAGAATTAAATGGTGGAAAGCAAATGAAGGATGTTTGGACAGGTTCTTTAACAAAACCATCAGAAAAAAGATTTGGCAAACATCCAACACAAAAGCCTGAATACTTATTGGAAAGAATTATTCTTGCTTCCACACAGCCAGAGGATATGGTTTTAGATCCATTTGTAGGAAGCGGAACGACTGGCGTTGTTGCAAAGCGATTAAAACGAAGATTTATTGGAATAGATAACAATTTAGAATATCTACAAATAGCTAAAAAAAGACTGGAGGATTTACAGTGAATAATATAACATATAAAAAGTACTTGGACATGACCTCTGAACAAAGATTAGAATATTTTATGTCCACATTATCTGCTACAAACCGAACACCAGAATATTATGTGAATTGGGGAAAAGTGGAGCGTGAAACAAAGAAATATGAATTGGAACTTCATACTCTAAATTATTTAATTGGTAAGAAAAATATATATGATGAAACTTTTAATTTATTTAAAATGCAACCTAATTTAATAAAAGTAATTCCATCGTTAATTGCAAGTAGAGATAAAGTGCTAGATGTTTTAGCAGTTAATGGAAAAGATGATATGGACTTTTATCAGCTAGATTTCAAAAATATAGATGTTGATAACATTAATGCTTATGTTGATTTTTGTGAAAAATCAGGATTACTTCATTTTTTATCTAATATTGCAAATAAATCTTTAGTTGATTATGTTTATGGAGTTGAAACTGGGCTTGATAGTAATGCTCGTAAAAATCGTAGTGGGACTACTATGGAAGGAATAATTGAAAGAAGTGTTGCAAAGGTTAGTGATAAATTAAATTTATTACATCATCCTCAAGCAACGGCGAAATATATTAAAGAACATTGGAATATTGAGGTTCCTGTTGATAAATCAGAGAGAAAATTTGATGAAGCAGTATATGACCCACAAACAAAGAGGGTTTGGATTATTGAAACAAATTATTATGGTGGCAATGGTTCGAAATTAAAATCAGTATCTGGAGAATTTACCCAATTAAATAAATTAATCGCTACATCAATTGACGAAGTATCATTTATTTGGGTGACAGATGGTCAAGGATGGCATAAAGCACACTTGCCATTGTCAGAAGCATTTGAAAGCATTACAAATATATTTAATTTAGAAATGTTAAGAGATGGATTTTTGTTGGAATTATTTAATTGAGGTGTATAAGCTATGGATGCTTTGCTAGTATTGTCAAAAAAATCTCAAGAAAAAATAAATATTGATTTTTCAATTGACAATGTAAGAAACGCAGACTTTTAGAGGGTATTTTATGACAAAAAATCAAGTGTTAGATTATATACAAAATAAATATAACATCCTTCCAAATTACCCATGGCATGATGATAATGCTGTTTTTAGGCATCCGGATAATCGCAAATGGTTTGGACTTTTGATGGAGATTGGGAGAGATAAATTTGTGGTTGGAGCTAATGGTAAAATTGATGTGTTAAATATAAAGGGAGATCCAACGCTTATTAGTTTTTTAAGAACACAAAAAGGGTTTTATCCGGCGTATCATATGAATAAAGAAAAATGGCTTAGTATATGTTTAGATGGTAGTGCACCTGATGAAGAGATAAAAAGTTTAATTGATAGTAGCTTTGAGATGACTAAAATAAATGAAAAACAAAGTAAAAACAAAGTAAAGAAGGGCAATAGTTATAAAAGTTAATGCTGAAGATTACAGAATACCTTTGAATGGATTATACGAAAAACAAAAAAAGAAGAGCAGTGGTAAAAAAGCAAATACAGAATTAAGTAAAACAATCATAAGAAAAGTGAGAAATGTTTCCTTTAATTATTATTTTGGTATGTTAGTTTATAACTGAATAGGTTGTAGTAAAAAAATATAAAATATTATATATGAAAAATGGCATCACGATTTCGTGGTGTCATTTTTGTAGTGGAAGAATATTCCTTCGATAGAAAAATCTAAAGTAATAGTTTGGATAAGTATTAATTCTATAAAAAATAGCCTTTGGCTAATCAAAACCACTGCCCCTCAATCTTGAGGAGCAGTATTGTTTTTTATAGTATATGAAAGATTAATAATTAAAAAGTATATAGAAAGAAAAAGTGATAAAAAATTCTTAAAGTACAAAAATTATGGAAAAACTTTGTACTCAAGGTACATACCCAAGGAAAAGAGGAACATTTATAATAATGGATAAGATTTAGACAAAAAACACATATACATGGGAGGAAGTATTATGTCAAAGGAAACAATGTCTTCATTAAGTAAGGCAAATGAAGAAAGTAAAGTTAGCCCTTATCGTTGGTTGGTATGGGGGGTGCTGGTAGTTGTGTATCTAACAGTATTTTTCCACAGATTATCTACTGGAGTTATTGTAGGTAACTTGACTAAAGATTTGGGAATGAGTGCAACTCAAATTGCAAATTTAAGTTCTTGCTATTTCTATTCATATGCAATTATGCAAATTCCAACAGGAATTTTAGTAGATTATCTTGGACCTAAAAAAACAGTAATTTTAGGAAGTGTTGTAGCAGCACTTGGTTCAATTATGTTTTCATTTTCAAATGTAGTTATGATGGCATATTTTAGTCGTTTGTTAGTTGGACTTGGAGTATCAGTAGTTTTCTTATCAATTTTGAAAATTCAAGCAAATTGGTTCCCTGCAAATAAATTTGCAACTATGAATGGTGCTACAAGTTTTATTGGTAGTATGGGTGGAATACTAGCACAAGCTCCTTTAATTGCATTAATTGGTGTAGTTGGATGGAGAGGTTCTTTTAGAATTATGGGAGTAGTTTCAATAGTTCTTGCAATTCTTGTAATAATCTTTATTAAAAATAGCCCTAAAGAAATGGGACTTCCTGAAGTAAATCCTATTCCTGCAAAAGCAGAAGGAAAACAACTTGGTATTATGGCACAACTTGTAGAAATCCTCAAAAATCCAAGAATTTGGGGACCAGCTATTGCATTTGGTGGAGTAAACGGTGGTTTTCTTCTATATACTGGTACATTTGGAGTTCCATTCTTAATGGCACAGTATGGTATGACTAAAACAACAGCTGCAAATATTATTTCATTTGCACTTATTGCATCAGGTATTGGATGTTTATTTATTGGAAAGATTTCAGATATGCTTAAAAACCGTAAGATACCAATGATAGTAATGACTGTTGTAAGTACTTTAGTTTGGGTAACATTTGTATTTATGAAAGCTCCGGTTGGCTTAGTTGTTGTAGCGTCTTGTCTTGTAGGACTTTCTGGTTCAGTTGGTGTTGTATGTTGGGCAGTTGGTAAAGAAGTATGTAATCCAAGAGTTTCTGGTATGTCTACATCAGTTGTAAATGTTTGTGGATTTGTATTTGCAGCTATTATTCCTGTTGTTTGTGGAAGATTTGTAGATGCAAATATGGCAACAGGTATGGGTGCAGGTGCAGCATATCAAAAAGCATTTATTATACCATTGATATCTTCAGTTCTTGCTTTAGTATTTGCAATATTATCTAAGGAAACAAAAGGGGAAAGTATATATAAAGAAAAATAAATTAGATAATAAGAATCATAAGTAAGATTATTGAAAATAAAGTGCTAGAGGTATTTTTCTACTATTTAATATTTTCTACCGCATATCCTTCATAAGTTACGATTAACCTTTAGCACTTTATTTATATAAAACAAAAGTCTGTGAAATAATAGCTTAAATTGATTTCAATCTAAAAGTAAGTATTAAAAAGATTTGAGTTTATTCAAGCAACAACTTATAGAGATTGGATATAGCAGACTAGTTATTATGTACTAAGTATAAAAGTTCAAAGGATTAAAATTAATATAAAAAGAGGAATTATATATGTCAGAAGAATTAAAATGGATTTCAGATGGAATTGATGGAATCTATGAAGATATGAGAAGTTTTAGAGAAGAGTTACATAGACATCCTGAATTATCAAGCGAAGAAGTATGGACAAGTAGTCAAATAATTAAGAAATTAGAAGAATTTGGTATTCCATATGAAAGAGCCGGAAAAACATCTGTACTTGCAACAATAAAAGGTGATAAGCCCGGAAAAACAGTTGCTCTTAGAGGTGATATGGATGGTTTGCCAATTGAAGAGGCTTCAGATGTAAAGTTTAAATCTGAAGAAAAAGGCAAAATGCATGCTTGTGGTCATGATAGTCATTCAACAACTCTTCTTGCAGCAGGTAAAATTTTAAATGAACATAAAAATGAGATAAATGGAACTGTAAAACTATTTTTCCAAGAGGCAGAAGAAACCTTTGAAGGTGCTAAAAGAATAATAGAAGATGGAAAACTTGACGCTGTTGATGCAATTTTTGGATTGCATAATAATACAAGTTTTCCTCTTGGTAAAGCATTTATAAGTAGGGGTTCAGTATGTGCCGGTTGTGATACGATATATGTAACATTTACAGGTGTGTCAGGACATGGTTCAACACCATATTTAGCTAAAGATAGTCTACTTCCAGCTTGTACATTTTTATTAGATATAAATGGAATAATCACTAAAAATACAGATGCTCAAAAATCTATTGTAGTTTCTGTAGGTAAAATGGTAGGTGGAACTAAAGCAAATATAGTTGCAAAAGAAACAAAGTTAGATATATCTCTTAGATATTTTGATGAAGAAACTCATGAAATTGTTTTAAAAGCCATGGAACGTCATGCTAAAGCAATTGGAAGTATGTATGAATTAGATGTGGATTTTGAAGTAGTTCCAAGTACACCAAGCTTAACAAGTGATGCAAATATGGCTGATATTGCAAGAAATGCTGCTGTTAAAGTTATGGGAGCTGATGCACTTATGGAGCATGAAGCCTTAATGGGTTCAGAAGATTTTGCATACTATTTGCAAAAAACAAAAGGTGCATATTTATGGTTTGGTTCAGGAAATGATACAGATTGTACATATTTCATGCATAATGAAAAATTTAAGTTAGAAGAAGAATATATGAGAAATGCAGCTAAAGTTTTAATTCAAACAGCTGTAGATTTTCTTAATGAGTAGATTATAAGAATTTTTATAAAGAAATGTGTTTATAGTTTATAGTAAAAAAGTGTAAAGATTGTTTAAAAGCGTTATATTATTTTTAAGCATCAACGTACATTTTTGGGGGAAGTTATGAGTAATCAAATAGAGTGGATTTCATCTGAAGTAGATGAAGTTTTTGAAGATATGAGAATGTTTAGAGAAGAACTTCATAAACATCCCGAATTATCAGGAGAAGAAATTTGGACTAGGAAACAGATTATAGAAAAATTAGAAGAGTATAAAATTCCATATGAAAATGCCGGAAGAACTTCTATAGTTGCCACCATTAAAGGTGGGAAACCAGGTAAAACAGTAGCCCTTAGGGCAGATATGGATGCTCTTCCAATTGATGAAGCTTCAGATGTAGTTTTTAAGTCTGAAGAAAAAGGAAAAATGCATGCATGTGGTCATGATAGCCATTCTACAGTTCTTTTATTTGTGGGAAAGATTTTGAAAAAACATCAAGATGAAATTACAGGGACAGTCAAGTTGATTTTTCAAGAGGCAGAGGAAACCTTTGAGGGAGCGAAAAAAATAGTGGAAGAAGGTTTTGTTGATGAAGTAGATGGTATATTTGGAATGCATAATATGACTAATTATCCATTAGGTAAGGCAATTGCAAAAAAAGGTTCATTGTATTCGGGGTGTAATACTATTTATGTTACCTTTACCGGTGTATCGGGGCACGGGTCAACGCCTTATCTAGCGAAAGATAGTCTTACACCTGCATGCATTTTTGCAAATGACTTAGGTGGCATTATTACTAAAAATACGGATGCCCAGAAAGCTGTAGTAGTTTCAGTTGGTAAACTTGTAGGAGGAACTAAAGCAAATATAGTTGCAAAAGAAACAAAGTTAGATATATCAATGAGATATTTTGATGAAGAAGTATGTCAGACTGTTGTAGAGGCAATTAAGAGACATGGAAAGGCTATAGCTTCAATGTATCAAGTTGATTTTGATATAGAGGTAGTTCCCAGTACATATAGTGTATTCGTAAATTCAGATTTAGCTGATATTTCTTCAGGTGCAATTAAAAAGATAATGGGAGAAGAGGCGATTTTAAATATAGAGCCTTTAATGAATTCAGAAGATTTTTCTTATTATTTAAAAAAATGTCCAGGTGCCTATATAATCATGGGTTCCGGCAACGATAAAGATTGTATTTATCCTATGCATCATGAGAAATATAAAATGGCAGAGGATTATATGAAATATGCCGCAAAAGTTATGCTACAAGTAGTATTTGACTTTTTATAAATATGACGTCTTCACATCTGAACTCCCTTCAGATGCTTTTATACAAATTTATTAAAGGAAAAGCAGTAGTTTGTGTGGCTACTGCTGTTTTCCTATATATAGATTTATGGAAAGTAAAAGAATGTTAATTCAAATAAGTTAAGCTTTTTTACTATAAAATTAGCAGAAAATCTATGGTTTAAATGGGAAATATAGAATAATGCAAGTACTTATTTAGAAAAGAGTGGTGGAAAATACATAGATATTATTTGCAAAAAAGATAGAATTCAGAAAGAGAACACATCAAAATGGTATGGTTTACAAATAAATAGTAAAAAAAGAATATATAATATATTTATAAAAAGAGCTGTTTTTGGAACAAGTTTAGCATATAGAAATTTAGAGTATATATAGAAAAAATAAATAATAGAGTAAGGCAATTACTTATTTGGTTATATAATGTTTGGAGTGAAGGGGTAACTTATGAAACAGGAAATAACAGTTAGAGATATATTAAAAGATCCACGTTTTAAAGATTTTAAAGTTTTAGCAGGGGAAGAAGGATTAGATAGAACAGTAGAAGCAATAACAGTTATGGATGCACCAGATCCTTTTCTTTGGCGTACCGGACATGAGATAGTTTTATCTAGTGGTTATGTTTTCGTTGTAAATGAAGGATTATTTTATAAAAGTGTTGAAGAGTTTAACAAAACAGGAATTTCAGCATTATTTATTAAGATGGAAAGATTTGTTAAGGTTCTTCCAAAAGACGTAAAAGAACTTGCTGATAAATTAAAATTTCCCATTGTAGATGTACCAATTCAGTTAGCTCATATTGAAGTTATCAATCCTACCTTGACTACGATTATTGATCATCAAGCTAAGGCATTGATGCGTTCTGAACGAATACATACGGAGCTATCTAATATTGTAATAAATAATGGAGAACTTCAAACTATAATAGATGTTTTATCGAACATTTTAGAAGTGCCATTATGTTATTATGATGCTCATTTTCAAACAACATATTATTCAAAAACTGGTTCTAGATTTATAGATGAATTAGAAAAGAACACTATAGAAGAAGTAACTAATAAATATAGTTTTTATAAAATAGGTGTTAAATCCGATACATATGGATATTTGCTATTTTTAACTGATGAAAATTTCCAGATTGATTCAGAGGCTAAAGTTGTTTTAACCCATGCTAATACAGCAATTATTTTGGATGCTCAGAAAAAGATTTCTAGTATGCAAATAGAACAACGTCATAAAAATGAATTTGTACAAGATTTAATAATGAATAATATTAAATATAGAAATGAAGTTTTAAATCGTGCAGCCTTATTTCATTGGCAGTTAGAAAATATTCCTTTATGTGTAATGGTTGTAGATATTGATGATTATAAGGAACAATTTATTCATGCAGTAAATCAGGAAACTGCCACAAGTCTTGAAGAAGAGCGAAAAAATATAATGACTTTATGCCTTAATTATATGAAACTACACTTTACTAATCTTATATATACAAAGTTTAGTGATAGCATAGTATTTTTACTAAAGGAACCTGAAGGCTTTACTACAAATAAGGAATTTGAAAAGTTATTAAAAAGAACAGGAGATACACTTAGAGAAGAAATAAAAGATAAGACTAAATTTACTATTACAGCCGCCATAGGTAGCTTTCAAAATGATGTTATGGATATTCACAAAAGCTATGAGGAGGCACGTCAATCTATTGAAATAAGTCGTCTTATGGGCAGTGGAAGAGATGCAACCCTTCAATATGAACAGCTAGGTTTTTATGAGTTTCTTTATAGGATGCATTCTTCAAATGAATCTACTCATTTTTATGAAGAAATGCTTGAACCAATTTTAAATTATGATGAGGAACATAAGGTAGATATGATGACAACTTTAGTTGTTATTATTAACCATGATTGGAATTTAAAGGAGTCAGCAAAGGCTTTATATATTCATTATAATACAATAAAATATCGTTATAAGATTATTAGTGAGGTAGTGAATTTGAATTTATCAGAGTATAAATCTAGGTTGAAGCTTACACTTGCTGTTAGCTTATATCAGATGTCTAGGATAACTTCTTAATTTTATTGCAAATAAAGGTAAATTTATTTAAAAAAGTTCTTGACGAAATTCACTACTTATGATAATATAATCTTCGTTGCGAAACAGAAACAACTGAATAGAGTTTGGAGAGGTATCGAAGTGGTCATAACGAGGCGGTCTTGAAAACCGTTTGTCCGAGAGGGCGCGTGGGTTCGAATCCCACCCTCTCCGCTAAAAAAAGAACGTCACAGGCGTTCTTTTTTAATGCCCTTAGGGAAATACCCCACCCTCTCCGCTTCAAACAAAGAACTAAAATCAGAGCTATATGCCCTGATTTTTTTATGTTATTCTTTTTTTATTTTTCTTAATAATAATTTTACTGAAAGTGCGTTAAAAGTTTATTGACTACTCTTTGTGTATGAGATAAAATACAGAGCATAAGGACATATTAATGACGTGTCCAAAACACAAGGAGGACTTTGAAAAATGGAAACAGGTAAAAAATATCTGGAAATGGCTAATAGCCCACTTATGTGGATAGCAGCCGGTATTGCAGTATTTGTTGTACTTATGCAATCAGTAATTTTCTTCCGCAAATCTTTAAAAGCGGCACCAGAGGTAGGTCTTACAAAGAAACAGGTGAAAATGGCAATTCAAAGTAGTGCGATTTCATCAATAGGACCTTCAATTGTAATTTTGGTAACTATGATTTCTCTATTAGTTACTATGGGGGCACCGGTATCATGGATGCGACTTTCTTTTATCGGTTCAGTTAACTATGAAGCTATGGCAGCAGGATTCGGGGCTCAAGCCATGGGAACTGATTTGCAACATTTAACACCTATAGCTTTTTCTTGCGGACTTTGGACTATGATTCTTGGTTCATTAGGTTGGTTAATATTTACACTTCTTTTTGCAGATAAGATGAATAAGGTTAATCACTTACTTTCAAAAGGTAATGAAAGAATGGTTCCAATCATTTCAGCAGGAGCAATGCTTGGAGCATTTGCAAATCTTGCAGCAGGTAATTTCTTTACAGAGACAAATAGTCTTACAATAGGAAGTGCTCCATCTCTTGCCTGCGTATTTGGATGTGGAATTATGATGGTATTAACTAAAGTTGCTAAAACAAAGAATATTCAATGGCTCAAGGAATGGTCATTTGCAATAGCTATGTTTAGCGGTATGTTTGTAGGATATCTTGCAAGATAAGGAGGGGAAAACAATGAACAACGATTATTATTCAAAATCATATATGCCTGGCATTATTAAATGGGGAAAAATCACCATGCTATTAGGAATTACTCTTTGTTTCCTTCCAGCTCTTGTAATATCTTTCGTTTATGGATATATGCCACCGGCAGCAGCAATTTTAACAGGATTACTTTCTCAAGTTAGTGTAAGTGGAGCTTTCTATATTGTAGAACCTATTTCTTACTTCCCAATTCTTGGAATTCCTGGAACATATTTAACATTTTTATCTGGAAATACATCTAATATGCGTGTACCATGTTCTTCAGTGGCACAAGAAGCAGCTGATGTAGAATTTGGAACAGAGCAAGGATCAATTATTTCAACTATTGGTATTGCAGTATCTGTTATGGTAGGATTAGTTATCTTAACAGTTGGAGCAGTTGGAGGAAATGCTATTGTAGGCATGATGCCAGCAGGTATGAAAGAAGCTTTAAACTACCTTCTTCCAGCTCTTTTCGGAGCAGTATTTGGACAATTTGCTATTTCTAGACCTAAACTTGCTGCAGTTGCAGCTGTTATAGCTATAGGTATGACATGGTTGTTACGTAATGGATTCCTTGATTTTATGCCAGGGAAAAACCCCCCATCATATTTGGTAATTTTAATAGCTGTATTTGGAAGTATCTTTGCCGGACGTCTTATTTATAAAAAAGAACTTCAAGTACCTGAAGAAGAAAAAACAGAAGCAAAATAATAAAGTTATTATTTGCAAATGAAAACTTTGCAAATAAAAAAGTCGGCTGAACCGTATAATATAGCGGACAGCCGATTTTTATATAAAAATAGTCATAAGAATAAAAGGAGATAGAGTATGTTATCAAGAAAGCGTATGGAAAAAACTTTTTTAGATATGATTTCTGTATACAGTCCATCTAAAGGCGAAAAAGAGATGTGCGATTGGATTGTGGAATATCTAAAAGCAAGAAATATAGATTATTTAACAGATAAAGCCGGTGAAGCTTATGGTGGTAATGGTTATAACATAGTAGGCTTACTAAAAGGAAACACCGATAAAATGCCAATTTGCTTTGCTGCTCATTTAGATCAGATTGAACCTTGTAAAGATGTAAAGCCAGTTATTGAGGGAGATATAATTCGTACTGATGGAACTACCACCCTTGGCGGCGATGATAAGGGGGGCGTAGCAGCAATTCTTGAAGCTGTTGAAGATATTATTGAAACAGACACACCTCATGGAGATATTTATTTGCTATTTACTGTTTCAGAAGAAATTAGTATGTTAGGTGCTAAAAATATGGATTATTCAATTCTTCCATGTAAGGATATTGTAGTGGCAGATGCTGCCGGTGCAACAGGAGTAATAGCATATAAAGCACCTGCTATGGAAGCAATAGAAGTTACATTTCACGGTAGAAAGGCTCATGCAGGCATAGAACCGGAAAAGGGAATAAATGCCATTGTAGTAGCTTCTAAAGCTATTGCAAATATGGAAATTGGTAGACTTGATGAAGAAACAACTTCTAATATTGGAAGAATTGAAGGTGGAAGTGCAACGAATATTGTAACAGATAAGGTTACTTTTACTGCAGAAGTTCGTTCTCATGATATGGATAAATTAAAAAAGACTGTTGCCAATATGGAGGAAGCATGTAAAAAAGCTTGTGATGAAATGGGAGCAACTTGTGATTTTGTTCATGAACTCGCATATCCAACTATGTCTTTAGATTTGGAAAGTGATTTATATAAACAGACTAAAGAAGCCATGATAAAAGAAGGTATAGAACCATCTACAGTTATTATTGGTGGTGGAAGTGATGCAAATATACTAGCCGGTCAAGGATATAGGAGCGTAATTATAAGTGTTGGTATGAAAGACGTACACACAGTAGATGAGTCTATAGATATGGCAGAATTATTTAAAGCTTGTAAAGTAATGCGTCGCATGATGGGAGAGTAATTTCAATGGAAATTAAAGAAATTAAGAAAAAAGTACTGGCTGCTATTGATGAACATCAAGAAGAGATAATAAGACTTGGTGAGGATGTATACTGTCATCCTGAATTAGGATATAAGGAATTATTTGCAACTGAAGCTATGGAAAAAGCTTTTGCATCTCTTGGAGTTGAGACTGAAAAGAATATAGCTTATACAGGATGCAAAGCTTCTGTTAAAGGTAAGGAAAAAGGCCCTAAAATTGATATTATGGGAGAATTAGATAGTATCACTTGCCCTGAACATCCGGATGCTACTAAAGATGGAAATGTTCATGCTTGTGGTCATAATGTTCAGCTTGCTAATCTTTTTGGTGCAGCAGCAGGTCTTATTGGTTCAGGTGTAATGAAGGAATTATCAGGTGCTGTTGATTTCGTTGCTATTCCTGCAGAAGAGTGTGTTGACCTTCTTTATCGTGAAAACTTAAAAAAAGAAGGGAAAATATCTTTTGTAGGAGGTAAACAAGAATATCTATCAAGAGGCAGTTTAGATGATACAGATATAGTTCTTCAATGTCATATGATGGAAATGGAAAAGGGTAAACGTTGTATCCTTGATATGAAATGTACTGGATTTATGACGAAAACCGTTAAATTCATTGGTAAGTCTGCTCACGCAGGATTTGCACCCCAAGACGGAGTTAATGCTCTTAACATGGCAGAACTTGCTATGAATAATATTCATGCAATTAGAGAAACTTTTCTTGATGAGGATAAAGTTCGTGTAAGTATGATAATGCAAGAAGGTGGCAGTCTTGTAAATGTTGTGCCATCAGTAGTAACCATGGAAATTATGGTTAGGGCATTTACCATACCTGCTATATTAGATGCAAATAAAAAAGTATCCAGAGCTTTAAAAGCGGCTGCATTTGCAATTGGGGGGCAAGTTGAGATTACAGATAATGTAGGATATCTTCCTCTTTCAACTGATCCTGCACTTTCATCTCTCTATAAGGAAAATATGATAGAATTTGCCGGTGCAAATGAAGATAGTTTTGTTAATGTAGTTGAAACAGCAGGTTCTACAGATTTAGGAGATATTTCTCTTATGAAACCTTGTATGCATATTTGGTCAGGAGGTATTACCGGAGGGCTACATACAGGTGATTATAGAATGAAAGATAAAATTGAGGCATATGTTACTCCGGCGAAGATGTTAGCTCTTACAATTGTAGATTTGCTATATAATAATGGAGAAAAAGCTTCAAAAATTATCTCAGACTTTAAGCCGGAATTTACCACTCAAACTTGGAGAGAATTAATGGATAAATACAGTACTGTTGAATTATTTGATGGTGCTATGTTATACTAAAATTCATAAAGGTTAAGGGGGATATGTCAAGTGAAAATAGGAGTAGTGGGGCCGGAGGTGTCTTGCAAATTAATTGAAAAATATTTACATGATATTGATGATTCTCTTTTGGTGAAGATGTATCCCAGAGATAGGATAAATGAATGTGCTGATGATGCAACAGTTTTTGAGAAAGAATGTGATGCCATACTTTTTTCGGGGTGTATGGTTGAAAATGTAGTTCTTTCTAAACATAAAATTAAAAAGCCCTATGCCTATGTTGGACGTTCTGCCTTAAGTGCTGCCAGAGCGTTTCTATCTATTGAACGAGAACATTTAAAACTCAATGCTTTAAGTAGCGATATAGTAGAACCGGCTGTAATTGAAGATATTCTAGATGCTTTTCAATTAGAAGAAAAACATATTTACTCCAAACCATTTTTACCAGATTTTGAAGAAAATGAATATGTTAATTGGCATAAAAAGCTTCAAGATGAAGGAAAAACTCAAGCTGCATTAACTTCCCTTGTTTGGGTATATAAAACTTTAAAAGAAGAAAGGTATCGAGCCTTTTATATTGGCCCAATTCGCCCTATGGTTCGTGTTGCATATGAGAAATTAGTTAGAGAATGTGCAGTTTTTGAAGCTACATATTCACAGATAGCTGTAGAAATATTTCACTTGGAACCTTTAAAAACTGCAAATGAAGGATATTATTCTGATATGCTTAATAAAACTCATATTGAAGCAGAAATAGTTCAATATGTAAAAAGTATACAAGGAGCTATTTTTCAATTCGGTCGAGATGAGTATGTTCTTTTTTCTAATGTGGGAGCAGTAAAAAGAGAAGCTAATATTGAATACTTAAAATCTTTACAGGATAATATAGTTTCTCATGGATATTATTTGCAAATAGGTATTGGTATGGGCGCTACTGCTTATAAGGCAGAAACAAATGCCAGAAAAGCTTTATCCTATGCCATTAATAAATCTGCTGGAAATGAAGCTTTGATTTTCAAAGTGGACGAAAATGATGTTTTAGAAGGACCACTTTCATCAGAAAACCAACTTTCATATCAGCTTTTAAGTCAAGATTATAAAACCTTGGATATAGCAGAAAAAACAGGATTAAGTCCGGAGACCATTGCCAGAATTATTTCCATAGCTGAAACAAGGCGAAGTTATGTATTTAGTTCCATGGAATTAGCAGAGGCTTTAGGAATTAGTGAGAGAAGCGGTCGACGAATATTAAAGAAAATTACTGATGCCGGATTTGCAAAAGATGGAGGAAGAGAAACTGCTGCCCATGGTGGCAGACCAAGGAGTTATAC
>JAISGP010000119.1 GCA_031263035.1 Lachnospiraceae bacterium
CCTCTCAAATAAAACAATATCTCCCCAGTACATTGTTAAAACATATATCAATATTGTAATATGAATTGGAAAATATGGCAATAGATAAATAAAAGGATAGTGATTTAATTAACCTAAAACGATGCCGTCATAGAATAAAATATCAATGTGCTAAAATTTTTATAAAGTTTAACCCTTTGCAGCTGCTCTCTTTCTCATTCTATGATCAAGTATTTTCTTCCTTATTCTAAGAGATTTAGGTGTTATTTCCAGCAATTCATCTGTATTGATATAATCAAGAGCTTGTTCTTGACTTAGAATTGTAGGAGGAGAAAGTTTAAGTGAATCATCTGCTCCTGAAGATCTAGTATTGGTTAAATGCTTAGTCTTACATACATTTACTTCAATATCCTCTGCTTTGGCATTCTGTCCAATAACCATACCTGCATATACTTTTTCTCCGGCTCCAATGAAAAGAGTTCCTCGTTCTTGAGCAGAGAAAAGTCCGTAAGTTACAGATTCTCCAGTTTCAAATGAAATTAAAGAACCATTTGGTCTGTAAGAAATATCACCTTTATATGGTGCATATTCTTTAAAAGCTGTATTAATAATACCATTTCCACGAGTATCAGTAAGGAAGTCACCACGGTATCCAATTAGACCACGAGAAGGAATTAAAAATTCAAGTCTTGTGTAACCACCATTTACAGAGCTCATATTTTGAAGCTCACCTTTTCTTTGACTAAGCTTTTCTATAACAACTCCGGTGTATTCATCTGGAACATCAATATAAGCAACTTCTATTGGTTCAAGAGTTTTTCCATTTTGGTCTTTGTGATAAAGAACTTCTGCCTTACTTACTGCAAATTCATATCCTTCACGTCTCATATTTTCAATAAGAACAGATAAATGAAGCTCTCCACGACCTGATACTTTGAAACTATCAGTTGAGTCTGTATCTTCAACTCTAAGACTAACATCTGTGTTTAATTCTCTATTTAATCTATCTCTAATCTGTCTTGAAGTTACGAATTTACCTTCTTGTCCTGCTAATGGACTATCATTTACCATGAAGTTCATAGCAATAGTAGGTTCTTCAATTTTCTGGAAAGGAATAGCAATTGGATTTTCAGGAGAGCAGATTGTATCCCCAATTGATAAATCACTAATTCCACTTACAGCAACAATAGAACCCACAGAAGATTCTGCTACATCAACCTTATTTAAACCGTCAAATTCATATAATTTGCTAATACGAACCTTGGCTTTTCTATCTGGATTATGGTGGTTAACTACAACTGCTTCTTGATTAACCTTAAGCTTACCATTATCAACTTTTCCAATACCAATTCTTCCTACATATTCGTTGTAGTCAATGGTACTAATTAAAACCTGAGTTTCAGCATCTGGATCACCTGTAGGTGCAGGAATATAATTTAAAATAGTTTCAAATAATGGTGTCATATTTTCTGGACCATCCTCCATTTGAAGGACAGCATAACCGGCTTTGGCAGAAGCATAAACATAAGGGAATTCTAGTTGCTCATCAGAAGCATCTAAATCCATAAATAATTCTAAAACTTCATCTATAACTTCATCTGGTCTAGCTTCAGGTCTATCAATTTTATTTACACAAACAATTACCGGAAGGTCTAAGTCTAAAGCTTTTCTAAGAACAAATTTAGTTTGAGGCATTACACCCTCAAAAGCATCTACAACTAGAATTATTCCATTAACCATTTTTAGAACACGTTCAACTTCACCACTAAAGTCCGCATGCCCAGGAGTATCAATAATATTAATCTTAGTTCCTTTATAATAAACAGCAGTGTTTTTAGAAAGGATTGTGATTCCACGTTCTTTTTCTATATCGTTGGAATCCATAATTCTTTCTCCAACTTCTTGATTTTCACGAAATACTCCGCTTTGTTTTAAGAGCTCATCTACCAAAGTTGTTTTTCCATGGTCAACATGAGCCACAATAGCTACATTTCTGATATCTTCTCTTGAGATAACCATATTTTAAAGCCTCTTTTCTATTTCTTTACATTTTTTATCACGATAAAGTATAACATAATGAGAGGAGTTGTCAAAGGTAAACTTGCTTTAGTACATAAAATAGTGCAAATAAAGAAAGATAAAACTTAACTTCTTCATAAAGTATTCATTAAAAATAAATAAACTTATTATATAAAAGTCAGAGTAAATAATGATATATAAAATAATTTTTGTGTGTGGCATAAAATAGAAGGAATATAAGTAGCTAATTCACTGATATTCCTTGAGATAACTAGTTAAAATGTGTTATAATATTAAGCTATATTGTGGTTTATTTGCAAATGGCAAGGTTAAGAGTTTTAAATAGAGTATTTCAAAGAAAATTTTTATGTCCAGAAGGGAAACGAAATGAGTATTATTACAAAAATATTTGGAACACATAGTGAGAATGAATTAAAGAGAATTTATCCAATTATCGATAAGATTGAAGCTTTGGAAGATGATTATAAAAAATTGTCTGATGAAGAATTAAAGGCTAAAACTACAGAATTTAAAGAAAGACTTGCAAAAGAAGAGACTTTAGATGATATTCTTCCTGAAGCATTTGCAACAGTAAGAGAAGCAGCAGATAGAGCTATTGGACTTAGACCTTATAGAGTTCAACTTATTGGTGGGCTTATTCTTCATCAAGGTCGTATTGCTGAAATGAAAACTGGTGAAGGTAAAACTTTAGTATCTACTCTTCCTGCATATTTAAATGCTCTTGATGGTGAAGGCGTTAATATCGTAACAGTTAACGATTACCTTGCAGCCCGTGATGCTAAGTGGATGGGTGATGTTCATAGATTTTTAGGTTTAACTGTTGGTGTTGTTCTTAATCAAATGGATAGTGATGAAAGAAGAGAACAGTATAATTGTGATATTACTTATGTAACTAATACAGAGATGGGATTTGATTATCTTCGTGATAATATGGCTATTCGTAAAGAAGATTTAGTACAAAGAAGCCTTCATTATGCCATCATTGATGAGGTTGACTCTGTACTTATTGATGAGGCTCGTACTCCACTTATTATTTCAGGTCAGGGAGATAAGTCTACTAAAATATATGATTTATGTGATATGCTAGCTAAACAGTTAGAGCGTGGTGAAGCTAGCGGTGAATTCACTAAGATGAATGCCATTATGGGTGAAGATATAGAAGAAACAGGCGATTTCATTGTAAATGAAAAAGAAAAAACTATTAACCTTACACTTGATGGTGTAGATAAAGTTGAAAAATTCTTCCATATAGACAACTTGGCAGATCCAGAAAATCTTGAAATACAACATGGTATTATTTTAGCTCTTCGTGCTCACAACCTTATGTTTAGAGATAAAGATTATGTTGTAAAAGATAATGAGGTTCTTATTGTTGATGAATTCACAGGTCGTATTATGCCAGGTAGACGTTATTCCGATGGACTTCATCAAGCTATTGAAGCTAAAGAACATGTTCAAGTTCAAAGAGAAAGTAAAACTCTTGCAACTATAACATATCAGAATTTATTTAATAAATTTGAAAAGAAAGCCGGTATGACAGGTACTGCTCTTACAGAAGAAAAAGAGTTCCGTGATATTTATGGAATGGATGTTATCGAGATACCTACTAATGTACCGGTTATTAGACAGGACCTTGAAGATGCAGTTTATAAAACTGAAAAAGAAAAATATACCGCAGTTTGTGATGCAGTAGAAGAAGCTCATGCTACAGGACAACCGGTACTTGTTGGTACAATTACAATTGAAGTTTCTGAATTACTTAGCAAAATGCTTCAAAGACGTGGCATTCAGCATGAAGTTTTAAATGCAAAGTTCCATGAAAGAGAAGCAGAGATTGTTGCTCTTGCAGGACAACATGGAGCAGTTACTATCGCCACTAATATGGCAGGTCGTGGTACTGATATTAAGCTTGATGATGAAGCCCGTGCTGCCGGTGGTCTTAAGATAATCGGTACTGAAAGACATGAGTCACGTCGTATTGATAATCAGTTACGTGGACGTTCAGGTCGTCAAGGAGATCCGGGAGAATCAAGATTTTATATTTCTCTTGAAGACGATTTAATGAGACTTTTTGGTTCTGAACGTATGATGACTATATTTAATACTCTTGGAGTTCCGGATGGAGAGCAGATTGAACATAAGATGCTTTCAAAAGCCATTGAAAAAGCTCAAGAGAAGATTGAAGGTAATAACTTCGGTATTAGAAAGAATCTTCTTGATTATGATGCAGTAATGAATGAGCAAAGAGAGACTATATATGAAGAAAGAAGACGTGTCTTAAATGGTGAAAACATGAGAGACATTGTTATTAAGATGATAGAGGAATTTGCTGAAGTTGAAGTTGAAAGAAATATTTCTCATGATAGTGATATTGAAGATTGGAATCTTAAAGATTTAAATGTTTCATTATCAAATGTTATTCCAGGTCTTGTTGTAACTAAAGATAAGGCAGAAGAGCTTGGAAATTCTAAAACTCTTATAGAAGATTTAAAAGATAGAGCTGTATCTATGTACAAGGAACGTGAGGAGATGTTTAAGGCAGCAGCTCGTCCTGTTTTTGAAGAGGAAGAACCTAACCTTACGGCTGAAGAGGAAGATACTCTTAAGAGTGAAGCTATTCGTGAGATAGAGCGTAATGTTATCCTCCGTTGTGTAGACCTTAAGTGGATGGATCATATAGATGATATGGACCAACTTCGTCAAGGTATTGGGCTTCAAGCTTATGGAAATAGAGATCCAAAAGTTGAGTATCGTATGATTGGTTATGATATGTTTGGTGAGATGACTCATGAGATAGCTAAAGATGCGGTTAATATGCTTTTCCATATTAGAGTAGAGCAAGAAGTTGAAAGAAAAGAAGTTGCCAAGATAACCGGCACTAGCGGTGGTTCAGATGAAACTACAGTTAAACAGCCAAAGGTTAGAAGTGAGAAAAAGATTTATCCTAATGATCCATGTCCATGTGGAAGTGGAAAGAAATATAAGAATTGCCACGGAAGAAGAGCATAAATAAGAGGATGTGAAAATGGTTAGCTTTGATGAAATAAAAATAAAGTTAAAGGAATATGAAGAACCCTTATTTGCACTAAGGAGGTCTCTTTGACTTAGATAATAAGGAAAACAAAATAAAAGAATTATCTAAATTATCTGAAAGTCCGGAGTTTTGGGACAATCCTAAAAAGTCTACAGAAGTCATGCGAGAATTAAAGATGTTGCAGGATTTTGTTAAGAAAACGAATGAGATATTTGCAACATATGACGATCTAAATTCTCTTATATCTATGGCAGAAGATGAAACAGATACATCACTTCTTCAAGATATTAGTGATGAATTAGAAGTATTTCAAGATAAATTTGAAAATCTTAGAACTAAGACTTTATTATCTGGTGAATATGATAGTTTAAATGCTATAATGACATTACATGCCGGTGCAGGAGGAACAGAAAGTAACGATTGGACTGGTATGTTATATAGAATGTATTCAAGATATTGCGAGAAAAAGGGATTTGCAATAAAGGTTTTAGATTATATTGATGGAGATATTACAGGTATTGCTGAAGTTAGTTTTGAAGTAAGCGGTGAATATGCTTATGGATATTTAAAATCAGAAAAAGGCGTTCATAGACTTGTGCGAATGTCTCCATATAATGCTAAGGGTAAGAGGCAGACATCTTTTTCTTCGGTAGATGTAATGCCTGTTATAGAAGATACTGATGATATTGAAATAGCAGATGAGGATTTAAAGATTGACACATATAGGTCAAGTGGTGCTGGGGGACAGCATATTAATAAAACCTCATCAGCAGTTAGAATAACGCATATACCAACTGGGATAGTTACCCAATGTCAAAATGAACGTTCTCAATTATTTAATAAAGAAGAAGCTTTAAAGATGTTAAAATCTCAGTTAAAGGTATTGAAAGAGCAGGAACATGCAGAAAAGCTTTCAGATATTAGAGGAGATGTAAAGGAAATCGGGTTTGGAAATCAAATTAGGTCTTATGTTATGCAACCATACAAGCTAGTTAAGGATAATCGAACCGGGGAAGAGACTGCAAATGTTGATTCAGTTCTAGATGGAAATTTAGATAACTTTATCAATGCATATTTAAGGAGGGACCTATGATAAATGTAGGTGTATTAGGATTCGGAACTGTTGGATCTGGGGTAGTAGAAGTAATTGAAACAAATGGAAAAAAAATTGGAAAAAGAATAGGGGAACCTTTAAATGTAAAATATATTTTAGATTATAAGGATTTTAAGGGTACACCTGTTGAAAATAAAATAGTACATGAATTTAAAACTATTTTAGAAGATCCGGAGATTCAGATTGTTGTGGAGGTTCTTGGGGGAATTGAGCCTGCATATACTTATGTAAAGAAAAGTCTTTTAGCCGGAAAGAGTGTAGTTACATCTAACAAAGCCTTAGTGGCTGCTCATGGTGCAGAACTTCTTTCAATTGCTAAGGATAATAATATAAATTTCCTTTTTGAGGCAAGTGTCGGTGGTGGAATTCCAATTATTAGAGCGTTAAATACTTCTCTTACAGCTGATGAAATTGAAGAGATTGATGGTATTTTAAATGGAACTACTAATTACATGCTTACTAAGATGGAAGAGGATAATGCTGAATATGAAGATGTCTTAAAGGAAGCTCAAGAAAAGGGATATGCTGAAAGAAATCCGGAAGCAGATGTAATGGGCTACGATGCTTGTAGAAAAATTGCCATTCTTTCTTCTCTTATTTCAGGACATCAGGTAGATTTTGAAGACATATACTGTGAGGGTATTACTGAAATTACTAAAACAGATATAGATTATGCTAAAAAGCTTGGATATAAGATTAAGCTGGTAGCAGTTTCAAAACGTCATTTTGGAAATCATTTGCACGCTATAGTAGCACCTTTTATGGTTGGAAAAGAAAATCCAATCTTCCATGTAGATGGTGTTATGAATGCTGTTGTAGTTCGTGGCAATATGCTAGGTGATGCCATGTTTTACGGTGCCGGAGCAGGTAAGCTTCCAACAGCTTCTGCTGTTGTAGGAGATATTGTTGATGAAGCTAAAAACCTTCATAATAATGTTATGCCTATGTGGAAGGAAGAAACTTTAATTCTTGATGACTATGCATCAATGCGTAGAAAATTCTTCGTAAGGGTTAAAGGTACATGGGAAGCTATGTCAAAAGATTTAAAAGACTATTTTGGAAAAGACATTGAACCTGTTTTCTTAGATGGGCGAGATGATGAATTTGGATTTATAACACCTATTATTATGGAAGGTGATTATGAAACAAGAAGTAAAGTGTTTAAAGATGTGATTTTGAATAGGATTAGAGTTGAGTTCTACGACTAGGAGTGTGTATGATTGTAGTTAAGAAGTTCGGTGGCAGTTCCGTTGCCAATGAGGAGCGTATCAGAAATGTTGCCGATAAATGTATAAAGGAGTATTTGGCTGGAAATGACGTGGTTGTTGTCCTTTCAGCAATGGGGGATACTACTGATGAATTAATTGATATGGCTCATAGCATTAATCCAAATGCTAGACAAAGAGAGATAGATATGCTAATAACAACTGGAGAGCAGGTTTCTTGTGCACTCCTTGCAATGGCTATTGGAGCAAGAGGTATTCCTGCAATTTCTCTAAATGCTTTTCAGGTTATGATGCATTCTACCAGTAGATATGGAAATGGTAGATTTAAAAGAGTTGATACTGATAGAATTAGTCATGAACTTGATAGTAGAAAAATTGTTATCGTTACTGGTTTTCAAGGGGTAAATAAATATGATGATATTACAACTCTTGGACGAGGTGGTTCAGATACAACGGCAGTTGCTTTAGCAGCAGTCCTTAGAGCTGAAAAATGCGAGATATACACAGATGTGGATGGGGTATATACTGCAGACCCTAGAGTTGTACCGGAAGCTAAAAAGTTAGAAGCCATTACATATGACGAAATGCTTGAACTTGCATCTTTAGGAGCTAAGGTTCTTCACAGCAGATCAGTTGAAATGGCTAAGAAGTATCATGTAGAATTAATTGTTCGCTCAAGTTTACATAATGTACCGGGAACAATTGTAAAGGAGACTACTCAAGTGGAAGAAATGCTAATTACAGGCGTTACAGCCGATAAAAATACAGGTAGAATTTCAGTATTAGGAATAAAGGATGAACCGGGAACAGCTTTTGGTGTTTTTGATTTATTAGCAAGAGAAAAAATTAATGTAGATATTATTCTACAATCCATTGGTAAAGATGGTACAAAGGATATAAGTTTCACTGTTGCCTTAGATGACATGGATAGAGCTGTTGAAATTTTAGAGAGAAATAAAGAACTTCTTTCCATAAAGGAGATTGCGTCTAAAAAGGACGTAGCCAAATTATCAGTTGTAGGTGCCGGTATGATGTCCAATCCCGGGGTTGCATCTAAATTATTTGAAGCTTTATTTAATGCCGGAATTAATATTAGAATGATTTCAACTTCAGAAATTAGAATAACAGTTTTGGTGGATCAAGTTGATATTGATAACGCAGTAAGAGCTGTACATAAAGGATTTGCTCTTGAATTATAATTTCTGATGGATATCTTATTTGCAAATAAAGAATATTTTTCGCAGCAAATATAGTGTAAGATGAAAGAGGTTATTTCTTAACTAATAGACTTAAAAATTGAGATTATATGATTAAGGGGGTAAGTATAAGTGGAGTTTTCACATGAATTAATTCTTCCAAATCAAGATATACCCTTTAAGATGTTTTTATTTGAAGGATATGCAGGTGGTTATAGGAGAGAAAAACATTGGCATAGAAGTATTGAACTTTTTGCAGTATTTAAAGGAAGTTTAAAATTCTATATTGATGACCAAGAACATTTGCTAAATGCAGGTGATTTTATGCTTGTAAATTCAAATGAAATTCATTCTATAACTGCCAAAGAAATCAACGAAACAGTGGTGGTTCAGATACCGGTTTCAGTTTTTGAAAATTATTATACAGATGATAAATTCATATTTTTTTCTCATAGCAGTCAGCTTCATGATGAAGTTATCATGGATTTAATCGCAAATATGTATCAATCTTACTCTAAGAAAAAACTTGGATATGAATTTGATGTACAGGGGAATTTTTATCATCTTTTATATATTTTAGTATCTAAATACCGTGAAGAAAATGTAGAAGAGGAAGTTGTAAAGGTTAATTCTAAACTTCGCAAATTATCTGCAATTACTTCATTTTTAAAGGACAATTATAAAGAGGAAATCTCTCTAGAATCTATATCTAATCGCTTTGGATATTCCCCAACATATTTATCTAGAATGTTTCAAAAATATGCCAAGATTAATTTTAAAACTTACTTAGATAATATCCGTCTTGAGCATGCCTACCGTGATCTTATGAACACAGATATGAAAATAACAGATATAGCCTATGATAACGGATTTGCAAGTACTAAAGCATTTTCCAAAATATTTAAATCAAAATACAATGCTCTTCCCAGTGAATTTAGGAAGAGAGAAATTAACTAAAAAACCGATCTTCATGCCTTAACTGTATCTTAAGGTTTGGAGATTTTTTTAATTTGTATTATAGATAGTGATTTTAAAAGTATACAAAAATAAAAAAACCTTTGGCAAATGATTTGCGTAGAACATAATTAGAAAAAAAGATTGAGTTTATTCATATTTAATTGCTAATTCATTTTATGTTTGTTAGACAGTATGTCTACAGTATGTTAAATTTCTATATAGTTGTGAATATTTAAAGAATAGGAGGAAATTTAATTTTGCAGTGATTAATTTACAAATTAAAGGATCTAAAGCGGTATTTCATTAAGACAAAAATATTAACACATTAAAGGAGAAAGCACTTTATGACCCGTTTAAAAAGAGAGGTTAAGAGAATAATAGCAATTATAATTGTTGTTACAGTATTTGCAACTTCCATTTCATTGGAAGGATTGGCGAAAAATAATAGTAGTAATTTAGAACAGACACGTGAAAAAGTAAGTAGTAGTGGACAAATCATTGAAACTACAGAAGAATTAGAACCAATTGAATCTAAAAAAACAGAAGAATCTACAACATTCGATTTAGGGGATAATAAGAGAATGTTGGTATACCATGGGGAAGAGGTTCGTTTTGAGGATGAAAAAGGTAATCTAAAAGATTATGATTCAAGCTTAGTAGAAGTAAAGGGAGAAAAAACAGATAATGGTTTAGATTTAGATGGCTATGTATATGAAAATAAAGAAGGGGATAAAAAACAATATATACCAGAACAGCTATCTGAAGAAACACCAATTATTATGGAAAACGATAAATATAGTTTTTCTATGACACCGTTAGACAAATCATGCACAAACGAAAAAGTAAAGGTTGAAAAAGAAGAAGTAGTTACACCATATGAAGAAACTAAGGAAATGCCAATAAAGGCTACGTATGGCTCTGGTCAAGATAAAATATTATATGAATATATTTCATTAAATAAAGGAATAAAAGAAAATATTATATTAAAGGAAAAGCCAAAATCAAATATTTTTGAGTTTAAAATATCCTTAAAAGAATTAGTACCTGAAATAACAGAAGTGGGTACTATTTTATTAAAAGATAAAACTAATAGCAAAGTTATTGCTGTTATAGATAAACCTTTTATGAATGATGCTTCGAAAGACGCTTATTCAGAAGACATTAATACAGAAATCACACCAACCGAAAAAGTTGGTGATTATAAAATAAAGCTTACTTTAAGCAAAAAATATTTAAATAGTAAAGAGAGGAAATATCCTGTAGTTGTAGATCCATCTAATACATGGCAAGGTTCCAGTGAAGTAGCTGATGCATATGTAATATCAGGATATCCAAGTAGTAACTTTTTTTCTAGTGGAGTTAAAAAGATTGTTGCGGGAAAAGGAAGTCAAGGTACTAATAGAACATATATTAGGTATGAGTATTTAGGAACAAAGATAAAAGGAAAATATGTTGAAAGTGCTCAGATGACTCTTTATGAAGGATCAGGTTCAACGAATAGGGGAAGTATAGGTATTTATAATGTTAATACTAGTTGGGCTGCCTCAACCTTAACATGGAATAATAAACCAGCTCCTCAAGGTGGTTCTCTTGCTACGGTAAAAACTAATGGTAATACTAATCATGCTTTAAATTTTAATTTAACTAATCATGTGAGAAAGTATGCAAATGGGACTTTAGGTAACCATGGAATGCTTATTAGAGATACGGCCGAAGGGAGCAATAGTTATACTGAGTTTTATGGAAGTCGAACAACTACAGCAACATATAGACCTAAGCTTGTCGTGGTATATTATGACGGCCCAACAAAAGCAACAAGTGTAAAAGTCAATAATACTTATGTAAAAGGTGGTGCATATGCTAAGGTTAGTTGGAGTGGTATTTCATCAAGGAATCTTGCAAGTGTTCAGTATAGAATAGCTAAACAAAATGATGCAGGAACTATAACTAATGAAACCCATGTACCATATACTAATCTTTCTAGTACGTATACTAAAGGTACTGCCAACGATGTAAGTATTCCAGGTACCAATACATTAGCAGAAGGAAGATATAGGATTTATGTTAGAGGAAGAGATGCCGGTGGAATAAATGGTGCAGGTGTGGGAGTGAATATAATTGTAGATAAGACAAATCCTATTTTTGATAGTGCTAATGGTTTTAAAGTAAGTCCTATTACTACAGAAAGTAATACAACAAAAGATAAGCAGCCAACTCTTTCTTGGAAGGTAACGGATAAGTATTTTTCTAAAGTTGTATTATATATTGATAATAAAGAATATAAAACTTTAACTGTTGCTACAGGAAGTCAAAAAGTTGATGTAGGTAAATTAACTAAATCTGGAAATTATCAGTTTAAAATTTCAGCATTTGATAAAGCTGGAAATGTTGTGTCTAAGACAATTAACTATCACGTTGATGTAGATGGACCAGTAATAAAAGACTTCAAAATAGAACCGATTACAAATAATAATGTTTTTTCTAATAATAAGGCGCCTAAGATTACTTGGAATATAACAGATAATGATTTTGATAAAAATGAGATATATTTAGATGATGAGCTAGTAACAACCTTAGACGATATAACTGTAAAAGAATATATTTTTTCTGATCTTTCAAAGTCAGAAAAATATGAGATTAAACTAAAAAGCTTTGATACAAAGGGTAATGTTAATGAAGTTATTGTAGAATACTATCTTGACATTGACTTGCCAGAGTTTAGTGAGGTAGAAATTAGTCCTTCTAGTTCTTCTAATTCACCTGCTAAAAGTTTTTCACCAGAGATATCATGGAAATGTAAAGAAACTTCATTAAAGGAGATTTTATATAGTTTTGATGGTGAAATTTTTGAACATTTATCAACTGAAAAGGATGGAAGTATTTCATTGTCATCTGAAAAATTTCCAGAAGGTGGAGAATATAATATTTCCTTGAAGGCTGTAGATAAAGCTGGTAATACAAGTGAAGTTAAAGAAGTTACATATTTTCTTGCAAATAATATTAATGAGGCAGACTTTGAAAATATAGAATTATCTGTTAATGAAAATTATGGTAAAAGATTTTTAATAACTAAATTTGATGCAAGAGATGATGGAAAATATAATTATACGATTTATAGGGGAAATACTGCAAATTTCCAAATAAATGAGGGAATTAATCTTGGAGTTTTAAAACGAGATTTATTTATTGATAAAGAAATATTAGATAAAGGAAATTACTTCTATAAGATAGTTGGAAAGAGAAAAACAAACAATGCTATTTTTTATAGCAATGAAGTAAGGCATGTTGAGACTAAAGGATTAGATGAATTTAATAATAGATTAGGAAATAAGAACTATCTTTCATATCAAAGTTTTGATAATCCAATTGGTTCAGGTAGCGTAGAGAAAAGTTCAGGTAACTTTAATTATCATCAAAATGACTTTGAGTTAACGAATGGACAAGTTTCCCTTGGATTAGTAAGAACGTATAATAGCGGCATAACAAGAAATTCTATGATAGGAATGGGTTGGTCCGACTCATATCATAAAGAAATATATATTCATGGAAATGATAGGTATTTTATTGAATCAGATGGAAGTGTGTTTAAGTTTACTAAAGTAGGAAATAGTTATGTATGTAATGAAACTAAAAACTATAATCTTAAAGAAAGTAATAATAAATATGAAATAGAGACAAAGGATAATCTGGTTCTTAAATTTAATACATATGGACAACTGGATAGTATAGTAGATAGTAATTTTAATAGTATTAGAAATAAATATGACGGGCTCGGCAGATTAGTTTTTGTAAAATCTAATGAGAATACGTCGAGTGAAAAACATATAAGGATTAAATATAATGAGCCACAAAATGCTACTGATACTAACGGTGAGAGAGAAAATAGCGATAATGATAATCAGTTTGAATTAGGTGAATTATATAAGGTTAGTAAAATAATTCTTCCAGATGGTTCAAAACTTTCTTATACTTTTGATAATAATCAATTAAAGAATGTAATTAGAAGTTTAGGTGAAGATTCTATATCCTATAAATATACTTATAAAGATACGCTTATAAATAAAATCTTTGATGGTGAAGAAAATGTATATGAGATAGGTTTTAATAATAATAAATGTAATAATCTAAAATATCCTAGTGGTGAGTATTTGGATATTATTTATACATCAGGAAAAACTGAGGTTAAAAAATATGTAGAAGAAAATAAACAAGTTTCAACTGAAAGTACTGAGTTTAGCACGGAAAATGGCAAAGTTTTAAAAGAAACAGATGGTAAAGGTAGGGTAATTACATTTGAATATTTAGATAATAAATCATTTCTTTTAAGTAAAACAAGAAGTAAGAAGGGATATGAAACTCTTAATAATAATACGGTAGTATTTAATGAAATAGAAAATGTAGTTGAAAGTGAAATTACCTATGATGAAAATGAAAATATTACAACGGAAGAATTATCTGATGGAACTTCTACTAATTATGAGTATGATGAAGATGGTGATTTGATTAGTAAAACATCCTTGAATGGTGATGAGATTTTAGAGGATTTACATTTTACTTATGATGATAACCATAATCTAAAGTCTGAAAATGACAAAGTGAATAAATCACTTCAAGAAAATACATATGATAATAATGGTAACACAATCCTAGAAGTTACAAAGGATAAGAACAACGCCGCAGCACCTGTTATTGAAGAAGTAAATACAAAATTTGATGAAAAAAACAATCCGATAAAACAGGTGGTGGAATCAGAAAGCTCTGGAATAAAAGATATAGTGGAGTGTACATATGACTCTATGGGTAGAGTGCTTACTGAAACAAATGGCAAAACTAAAACGACCTATGATTATGACTTTTTAGGTAGAGTTATCAAAAAAAGTGTTGAAGAAAAAGATGCTGCCCCATTAGAGACCAATACCAAATATAATAAAAATGGAACAATTATAGAGGAAGTAGATGAACGTGGAGCCAAAACAAAGTATTCGTTTGATTCTATGAACAGGCTTGTAAAAACAGAAAAAAGTGGAAAAGATATTGCTTCAACAACTACTAAAACAGTCTATAGTTTTGAGGAAAACCTTTCGGTAAGTGATGGTATTAGTAATAGGACTGAAAGCTTTGTTTATAAAGAAACTTCAAAAAATGAAAATGATACTATAAGTGAAATTAAGTATACGGATATTTTAGGTAATATAGTAAAAGAAGTTGAAGGTAATTTAACGCATGATTATAAATATGATTTAAGTGGTCACAAAGTTGTATCTGTAAGTATGTCAAGTAATGGAAGTAATAAAAGTATAAATTTATCCTTATTTGACCAATTAGGAAATGAGTTTACTACTATAATTAATCCTATAATTTCAAATAACTCTTATGTGATCGGAGATACAAGTCTTGTCACTAAAAGTGATAGGGATAGTAAAGGTAATGTAATAAAAGAAACGGATGAAAAGGGTAATATAACTAAATTAACTTATAATGATAAGAGTAATATTACTTCTGTTGATGTTGGTGATGATGGTGCGGATTTAAATTTATCTTATCAGTATAATGAAGATGGTAGTAGAACAAGTATAAGAGTAGATGGAAATGGTAAAAAGACTATTGAAGAGTTTAATGCTGCAGGATTAACCAAAAGTATAACTGACGAAAATGCTAGTGGAAATGAGAGGATAGTAACGAATTATACATATGATAAAAGTTCTAATAAAACCAAGGAAGAGTATGGTGACGGAAGTTATATTAAATTCAATTATAATGATAGAAATCTTTTAACTTCAAAAGAGAAATATAATTCGGAAGATGAAAAAGAAAGTGAAGATATCTATGAATATAATATTTATGGTAATATAAAGAAATGTACTGTTAAAAACGGCTCAAATGAAACAACTGCTATAACAAAGTATACATATGATGCCTTTGGTAGAGAAAGTAAAGTGACTTCATCATATGGAAGTGATAATGAAAAAGAAATTAGCTATACATATGATGATTTAGGAAATGTTAAAAAAGTTACATATCCAAATGGTACAGGAAATATTGAATATGTAGAGTATGTTTATGATTCTCTAGGTAAAATAACTGCTATTAAAGTTAATGGTAAAGATAAGAGAAGTTATACTTATGATAATCAAGAACGTGTAAGTAAAGTAAAGGATTATTCCAAACCAGATAGTTCAACATATATAGAGAAGATATATGAATATGATTTTCTTGATAGAGTTACTAGTATAACTAACTTAGAGAGTGGCAATGAGGAAAGTATAAAAGAAAAGGTAAGTTACTCATATGACAAAACTTCTAATATAATTTCGAAGACTAGACTTAGCAACTTAGGAACTACACCTATTAATGAAACTATTAATTATACTTACGATAATCATGGAAGACTTACTGGAAGTTCAAAAGTAAAAAATAAAAGTATAGCAGGAGAGAGTGATAATAATTCAGCAGAGGAAAATGCTGATTCTGGAAATGTTGTTGAAACAAATGTATATACATATGATGATGCTGGTAATAGAATTACTAAAGTTAAAAATGGTGTGGCAACAGCCTATAGCTATAATGGATTGAATCAATTAATAAGTGAGGATTCTCCTAGTTCCGAAATAAACTATAGTTATGATTTAAGAGGTAATCAGATTCAGGTTGAAAATGTTACAGCTGAATATACAGATAACTTTAAGTATTCTGTTGGGAACGAAATGACAATTTATGAAAGAAAGAATGCATCTGATGATATTATAGCAAGTCAAAGTAATGAATATAATAGTGATGGAATAAGAATATCAAAAACAGAGGGTAATAATAAAAAACTATATTACTATGATAGAGGTAATGTCTTATTTACTGAAAAGAATGGAAATACAGATACTGTAAATATAATAGACCCAGAAAATCAAGTAATAAGTAGCCTAAGAAATGATAATAAATATTATAACTTTAACGTGGATATTCAAGGAAGTACTTTAAGTATAATTGATGAAAGCAATAATGTTAAAGCTATATATAATTACTCTGATTTTGGTGAAACATCTGTAACTGGTGACAATAGCTTTGAAAATGAAATTGCATATACAGGAGCAATAAAAGATGAAGTTAATAATCTCTATTATATGAATGCCAGATACTATAATTCAGAAATAGGAAGATTCATAAGTCAAGATACCTATAGAGGAGAAGATGAAAACTTTAATCAATGGAATTTATATACCTATTGCTATAATAATCCATCAAAGTACACAGATCCAAGCGGACATAAGGCATCTTCAAATAAGGGCAAAAAAAAGGTAAAATCTCCCAAACCATCGATTAGATTATCGGTTAGCAAATATGGACGTATACTCGATGTTGCTATTGCTATGGTTGTGTCATTTGTAGTTCTTAAAGTAGTTTATGCAAGTATGAATAAATTGATACAGCGATTGGGTGGTGCAAAAATAAGAAGTTATATTTTAAAACATGGTGTAAGGAAAATAAAAAATTGCCTAATTGCATGGGGAATGAGTAGAGTTACTAAATATGTAAGTTCATTTTTTGGTGGTGTATTTTTTGCCTTTGCAACGCCAGGTACTGCATTGTTGAGTTATTTGGATAAAAGGGATAAATGGGGGGAAAATGGCTATGTGGAAATATAAATATATTAGTATAGTACTATTATCTTCATTTTATTTTTTGGGTTTTCTCCTTTTAAAATTAAATAATAGTTTTAAAGTTTTTAGTAGTATATTATTTTTTCTTGTTTTAGTTAAGATTGATAGTTTGATGGATAATTATATGGTGAAAAAAAAGATTGGAAAAGTTGAAGTATTAATTAATTTGATTAGTATTATAAGTACAGTTTTTTTTTGTTCAATATTTCAAATCACTATTAGACGTGGATTTTCAACTTTGATTTTAATCTGTATGTGTAGAGTACCGCATTATATCTATTTGTCAATGAAAGAAAAAAGTTAGCGTTTTATATAAGCACGGATGTTAGAGAGCATCTAAGATATACAAAAAATATTGTACATGGTAGGATATAACTATTATTATAAATGTCCGCTTAAAAGGGTTTATGGGTAAACGATTTATGCAAAAGAAAAGAATAGTAAAAATTATAGTAGCTTGTATAATTGTTATTATTGGCATAATAACAATCTATCCCTTTTTAGGGATATCTAAGTGTGAATTAGAAGTTATGGTTGAAGGAAAGCCAGTATATTTAAATGATGCCACTACCATATGTAAGTATAAGAATAAAACAATATCTAAAGGTAATATTAATGGATTTCGTTTCATATCTTGGGAAAAAGGTTTTTATCAAATCAAAGTTAAAATTCCACAACAAACGAAGAAAGGAGAACCCTTTAATGTAAAGCAGGAGATTTGTTCTGGATACACTCAATTCAATGACAATGTGAGTGCTAGATTGAAAATTAGAATAAATTATATTCAGGTAAATGGCAAATGGTATGTGGAAGAAACAATATCAGTTAGAAGCCGAATAATAAACTATAAAGATACTAAAGAATATTCTCTGGAAAAAATCCAAAAGTAAAATTGGTATTAACTAAACATCTAATCTTCAAGCCTTAAGGTTTGGAGATTTTTTTAGTTTTTGTTTTATACAAAAGTTATGAAAAAATAAAATATACCCCTAACTATGACAATTTTTATAAGTAGAAATTCACTTTATAATGATATTATTATTTCATATAACTAAGTGATGTTTATATGGAGGTGCGTATGTATTTTATAGGTGTTGATTTAGGAACTTCAGCTGTAAAGCTGTTATTAATGGATGAAGAGGGTGAAATTAAAAATATCGTTTCAAGGGAGTATCCATTATCTTTCCCACATACTGGTTGGTCTGAGCAGAACCCTTATGATTGGTATGATAAAACCATGGATGGATTAAAAGAGTTACTTGAAGGTTTTGATAAAAGTCAGGTTAAGGGAATTGGAGTAGGTGGACAGATGCATGGTCTAGTTACTCTCGACGGTGATGATAAGGTAATTCGAAACGCAATTCTTTGGAATGATGGAAGAACTGAAAAACAGACAGAATATCTTAATAATGTAATTGGTAAGGTTAAGCTTTCAGAGTATACTGCAAATATTGCATTTGCAGGCTTTACCGCTCCTAAAATCCTTTGGATGAAGGAAGAGGAGCCAGAAAATTTTAAAAAGATTAAAAAGATTATGTTACCAAAGGATTACTTAAACTATCGACTTACCGGTGAGTTCGTTACTGACGTAAGTGATGCTTCAGGTATGCTTCTCATGGATGTTAAAAATCGCAAATGGTCAAAAGAAATGATTGACATTGTTTCAATTTCTGAAAATATGTTGCCTACACTACACGAAAGTTATGATGTTATAGGACACTTAAAATCTGATATTGCAAATGAATTAGGCGTTCCTACTGATGTTGTAGTAGTTGCAGGGGCTGGTGATAATGCGGCGGCAGCTATTGGAACAGGTACAGTAGGAGATGGAGATACCAATATTTCTCTTGGTACATCTGGTACTGTATTTATTTCCAGTGATAAATTTGCAGTAGATAAATATAATTCACTTCATGCATT
>JAISGP010000123.1 GCA_031263035.1 Lachnospiraceae bacterium
GATGATGATAAAGATGGAATTCCAGATTATGTAGAACGTCATGACGGAAATGATAACACAAATCCAGGCGGTGACCCAAGTGATCCAGATGATAACACAGATTATACTAAGGATACAGATGGTGATGGAGTCCCAGATTTTGTAGAAGGACAACAAGGAACTGATCCTAAAGATGCTTCTGATTTTAAAGATACTGATAAAGATGGAGTACCAGACTATGTAGAAGATAAAGATGGAACAGATGAAAATGATGCAACATCTTATAAAGACACAGATGGTGACCAGGTTCCGGATTATGTAGAAGATAAAGATGGTACAAAAGCCGATAACGGTGGAGAATCAGACTACAAAGATACAGATGGTGATGGAGTTCCTGATTATGTAGAGCAACATGATAATCCTGCAACAGCTATAGATGATGCTACAAGCTTTACAGATAAAAATAATAATGACGTACCAGACTATGTAGAAACTCACTTCCCAGATGAAGTTGCTGATTATGCTACAGATACAGATGGTGATGGAGTGCCAGATGGTGTAGAAGATAATCAAGGAACTGGAAAGAATGATCCAGATTCATATAAAGATTCAGACGGTGACGGAGTACCAGACTATGTAGAAGATAAAGATGGTACAGATGAAAATGATGCTACAGACTTTAAAGATTCTGATGGTGATGGAATCCCAGATTATGTAGAAAATCAAGATGGAACTAATCCTGATGATCCAGAAAATCCAGATGATAACACAGATTATACTAAGGATACAGATGGTGATGAAGTACCTGACTTTGTAGAAGATAATCAAAAATCTGATAAAGATGATGCAGATTCTTATAAAGATACAGATAAAGATGGAGTACCTGATTATGTAGAAGATAAGGATAAGACTGACGAAAATGATGCAGATTCTTATAAAGATACAGATGGTGATAAAGTTCCAGACTATGTAGAAGAACATAAAGACGGAACAGATCCAAAAGACGGTACAGACTTTAAAGACTCTGATAAAGATGGAGTACCAGACTATATCGAGGATAAAGATAACACAGATAAGAATGATGCTTCAGACTTTAAAGATACAGATAAAGATGGAGTTCCAGATTATGTAGAAGATAAAGATGGCACTGATCCTAAAGATGATACTTCTTATAAAGATTCTGATGGTGATAAAGTACCTGATTATGTAGAGGATAAAGATGGAACCAAATCAGATGATTCAGATTCTTATAAAGACACAGATGGTGATGGAGTACCAGATTATGTAGAAGATAAAGATGGAACTAAACCAGATGATGCAACAGATTATAAGGATACAGATGGTGATGGAGATCCAGACTACGTAGAAGATAAGAATGGAACAGATAAGGGTGACGATACATCATTTACAGATAAGGATAACGACGGAAAATCTGATTATGAAGATGATACAGATGGTGACGGAGTACCGGATGCTGTAGAAGATAATCAAGGAACAGATAAGAACGATCCAAATTCTAATAAAGATTCTGATGGTGATGGAGTACCAGACTACGTAGAAGATAAAGATGGTACTGATGAAAATGATGCAACATCTAACAAAGATACTGATGATGATGGTATCCCAGACTACGTAGAAGATCACGATAATAATCCTAGTACAGATCCAGAAGATCCTAATACAGATAATGACTATACAACTGATACTGATAAAGATGGAGTACCAGATGCTATAGAGGATAATCAAGGAACTGATAAGAATGATCCAGATTCATTTAAAGACTCTGATAAAGATGGAGTTCCAGACTATGTAGAAGATCAAGATAAGACTGATGAAAATGATGCAGATTCTTATAAGGATTCTGATGGTGATGAAGTCCCAGATTATGTAGAAGATAAAGATGGAACCAAACCAAATGATGGAACAGATTATAAGGATACAGATAAAGATAGAGTCCCAGACTACGTAGAAGACAAAGACGGTACAGATAAGAATGATGCTTCAGACTTTAAAGATACAGATAAAGATGGTGTTCCAGATTATGTAGAAGATCACAAAGACAATACAGACAAGAATGATGCTTCAGATTTTAAAGATGATGATAAAGACGGAGTACCAAACTATGTAGAAGATCAAGATGGAACAAAATCAGATGATAAGGATTCTTATAAAGACACGGATGGAGATGGGGTTCCAGATTATGTAGAAGAACATAATGATAATACAGATCCAGATGATGCAACAGATTATAAGGATACAGATAAAGATGGAGATCCAGACTACGTAGAAGATAAGAACGGAACAGACCCTAAAGATGATGGTTCATTTACAGATAAGGATAATGACGGAAAATCAGATTACGAAGATGATAAAGATGGAGACGGAGTTCCAGATGCTGTAGAAGATAATCAAGGAACAGACCCAACAGATCCAGATTCAAATAAAGATTCTGATGGAGACGGAGTCCCAGATTATGTAGAAAATCAAGATGGAACTGATCCAAGTGATGCATCATCAAATAAGGATTCTGATAAAGATGGAGTGCCAGACTACGTAGAAGAAAAAGATGGAACAAATCCTAACGATGCTTCAGATTTTAAAGATTCTGACAAAGATGGAATACCAGATTATTTGGATAAAGTCGATAATAGTAATAATGGAATTACTAATTCAGGTTCTAATAACGGATCAGGTTCAAAAAATGGAACAGGATCTAATAATAAGAGTACAACTAAGACTAATACAAATGTTAAATCAGGTAAAGCCACTAAGACAGGAGACATGGCTAATGCAGGAGTATATGGAGCATTAGGTGGAAGTTCACTTCTTCTTTATGCAGTATTACTAGTTCTTAAGAGAAGAAAACATGAAAAATAATTCATGATTTCATAATTTCATAGTTATAAAAACCGCCTTGCTAGAGATTTCTAGCAGGGCGGTTTGGGTATTTAAATTCATATAAATATGTATTTTATCATTTGATATTTGAGCTTTTTCATATATATATTGAAATAGGTTAGATATGGATATAATATGAAGATAATTGGTAGAGTAGCTTTGAAAGAATGTAGATTTTTTAAGTATAGAATTTGTTAAGGGGGAGGTAATTAAATGAAAAAAGTAAAGAAAATAATTGAAGGAACTGGAGTTTTAATTTTAAGTGCTTTTTTAGTAGTGGGAGTTAGCTTTTCATCTAAAGCTGAAGAAAGAAGTACAGGATATCTAAATTCTCCTAAAACTTCTGCAACAGATAGTTTAAATGATTATTATAAAAATAAAACTAAATCAAAGCTATTACGTGGTACGTCCCTTCCGACTTCATATAATACGGATATTAATAATCTGCTAAGACCTGAAACAGTGTATAATCAGGGAAATTACAATACCTGTTGGGCATTTGGAGTTTTAAGTTCAGGGGAGAATTCTATTTATAAAAATAATGGCGAAAGTGTAAATTTATCAGTATACCAGCTTGCGTCAGCGGTACAAGGAAATCGTGAGAAAAACGAACCTAGCTTGAATGATGGAGGAAATTTTGATTATGCAGCAGTCGCTCTTAGCAATTGGTATGGGGCAGCTCTTGAAAGCTTATTTCCATATCCATCAGGTAGCGGTGCAACTATTTCTACAATTCCTACTGTATATACAACTCATCCATATGTTATGAAAAATATGTATAACTTTCCATGCAATAGGGATTCGAGTGGAAATATCAGTTTGGCTAATATAGAGGAAATTAAAAATGGCATAGTTAATTATGGAGATCTTACATTATCATATTACGCAGGAGATTTAAATTACTATAATAGTACTACATTTGCAGAATACTGTGGTGATAGTACTAAGTTATCCAATCATGCAATTACTGTAGTTGGATATGATGATAATTATAGTAAGAGTAATTTTAATTCTAGCAAGCAGCCTCCTTCTGATGGTGCTTTCCTAGTTAAAAATAGTTGGGGAAGCGACTGGGGAAATAAGGGGTATTTCTGGCTTAGTTATTATGATAAAACATTGACTAATGCAGCATATTTTGATATGGAAAATTATAATAGCCAAAATGCAAATAAAGTCTTATCTTATGACACTCTACCAGTCTATGCAAGCATTGGTTCACCTGATACATCAGATGAATGGATGGCTAATATTTTTACTATTTCTGGGGATGAAGATGTATTAAATGCTACATCTATTTATACATCTTATTCAGATACAACATATAAAATATTTGCATATAAAAATCCTACAAATAAGAATGATCCTACAAGTGGTACAGCTTTAGATATAAGTAGTGATAGTAATGCTTATAAAACATATACTAATACTTATCCTGGTTATCAGACAGTTAATTTTGATAACAATGTAAAGGTTAAAAAGGGTGATAAAGTTGCTATTGTAGTGAAAACAGAAGAAAATGATCCTAGTAATCTTTCGATTCCTCTTGAAAGAGCCTTATATGATAAGGATGTGCTCTCTGTAGAGAGTAATGTTAGTTACTATAAGCTGGGAACTTTAGATTGGACATCTGTTGATAATTTAAGAAAAAATAATTCTTCATATTCTGACTGTGGTAATATACCTATAAAATTACTTGTAAATGAACAAAATGTAACTAGTGCAAAAGAAGTTACTGGTATTACGAATATTACCTTATCTAATGCAAAGTTTTATAACACCAATAAAATAGTTCCAAGTAATTATACAGCTAGAATATATTATTCAGATAATACATATAAAACTGTTAGTTTAAGTGACTGTACATTAAGTGCTACAACTTTAAATAAAAAAGGCACTAATTCTATTAAAGTAACTTCTGGTAGTAAATATGCCTATGTAAATGTTTATTATTATCCACTTAGCTATATAAAGAGTATAAGTCTATCGGATAGAAAGTTTTATGTAGGACAAACCATTAATTCAAGTAGTTATTCTGCTAAGCTGTACTACTATGATGGTAAGTATTATAGAACTGTAAAATTAAATGCATGTGCTCTTAAAAACTATTATATGAGTAGTAGAGGGACTAAAACATTAACTCTATCTTATGGTGGAATAAAAACTAAGATTAAGGTTTATGGATATGATAAGCTTTACGTATTAAGAAATAAAAAAACAGGAGCATTTTTTTATACAAGAAGCTACAGTAAAAAGAAAAATCCACCTAAAGGATGGAAATATAGTGGAAGTTTAGGAAAACTATCTAATTCGGGATATAAGGTATATCAGTTTTATAGTTCAAAATACGGCTATTATTACACAACTAGTTCTAAAGCTATAAAGGCTTTACCTAAAAAAGGATTTAAATATCAAGGTGCTGCATTCTATTCAACAAAAATCAAATCGAGATACAACATATATAGAATGTATAATCCAAAAGCAAAAGGAGCTAAGAAAAAAGCATCATATTATTTTACAACATCTAAGTCTAAAGTGAATTCACTTAAGAAAAAGGGTTGGAAGTATAAAGGAGTAGCATTTTATTTAGAGAAATAATATATAAAGACAAAAAGAGAGGTTCCGCAAAATTTTGCGGAACCTTTTATAGGTGTAAATTTAATAAAACTGGTCAAAAGCCCACTTTTGTTAAAATATGGTTTACATTATGCCGGTGAAAAGCTTACATTTGCATCTACTACCATATTTACAAGATTGTTTATAAAACTGTGACGGTTATCATATTATTATATATAAAAGTGTGAGAAATATCACATAATTATATATAAAAATGTGATTTGCAGTTGAAATTTCCTAAATGACTGTATATAAATTTCGTACATATAGGGAACGTGCTAAAAAATGTAAAAATATTTAAATATTCCATTGAATATTACGTGTAAATAGTTTAATATATTACATATAATCGGAGGAATATTATATGTATAGAAAAATTACTACCTTTTTAAAAGAATGGAAAAATAGTCAATATAGAAAACCCCTTATTTTGCAAGGTGCTAGACAAGTAGGTAAAACTTACTCTATTTTAGAGTTTGGAAAAGAATATTATGATAGTGTGGCTTATTTTAATTTCGAAACTAATATGAGATTAGAAGAAACTTTTAGCGAAAATATTAGTCCAGATTATTTAATACCCATATTATCCCATATTTCAGGACAAACTATTACAAAAGAAAAGACGTTAATTGTTTTTGATGAGGTTCAATTAAGTGAGCGAGCTTTAACATCATTAAAATATTTTTATGAAAATGCTCCAGAGTATCATATTGTAGTTGCAGGAAGTTTACTTGGTGTTGCTGTTAATAGACAGAAGTTTTCTTTCCCCGTTGGGAAAGTTGATATTAAGACTATGTACCCTATGGATATAGAGGAGTTTATGTTAGCCTTAGGAGAAGAAGAATTAGTTAATAAGATTAAAAGATGCTTTAATGAAAATACACCACTACCTAGTGCATTACATGATTATGCAATGGAAATATATCGAAAATACCTTGTTATTGGTGGAATGCCTGAATGTGTCATGCAATTTGTAAATACAGGTGATTATTTGCTAGTTCGTCATTTGCAAGATACAATTCTGACTAGCTATCTTGCAGATATGAGTAAGTATAATAACTTAAATGAAATAAAGAAAACAAGACTGGTTTACGATAATATTACAGTTCAATTATCTAAAGCGAACACTAGGTTTAAGTATAAACTGGTTAAAAAAGGCGGAAGAGCATCAGAATTTGAAAATGCTATAGAATGGCTTACTCTTTCAGGAATCGTTTCTCAGGTGTATAAAATAGACCAAGTAAAGAAACCTATGGAAAATTATAAGAATATTGATGCTTTTAAAATATATGTTTCAGATTTAGGATTACTTGCTGCAAAAAAAGATATATTTGCGAATGATATTTTATACATGGTTCATGATATTGATGATTTCAAGGGTGGTATGGTAGAAAATTATGTTAATACTCAACTAACTTCTAATGGCTATAAAACTTATTATTGGGAATCTCCCCGTGGAGGTGCAGAAATAGATTTTGTAATTCAAAAAGAAGGAAAAATAATACCTATTGAGGTTAAATCTGCTGATAATACAAAAGCAAAAAGTTTAGGTGTTTATGTAAAAACCTTTAACCCAGAGTATTCGATAAAGATATCAGCGAAGAACTTTGGATTTGAAAACAAAATTAAAACTGTGCCATTGTATGCGACTTTTTGTTTATAGTTCCTTTGAAAAGATGAAAAAGTGAAAAATGAAGATGAAAATAATTAATATATAACAATTTAACAAAAGTGGTCAAAAGACCACTTTTGTTAAAATTAAAATATAAATCCCATATATATCAGCATTAGACAATTTTTGATGGATGATAATAGTTTAGAGGGATGATTACAATAAATCTATTGATTGAAAATTTTACGTAAAAATACGGAAAATTTTCAGTAGGATTTGAAGAAATGTATTGGCAATCTACGTATTTGCTTCGTAAATCTAATAAAATGTGAGATTTACTACTGGTTATTGACTGAATATTCTGCGTAAAAATACGCAAAATATTCAGTATGGTATTTACATTTGGAAGCTGTTTGCTTATAATAGTAAAAAAGATTTGCAAGGAGAAGTATATTATGGAGATAAAAAGGGATCAATATTTGCAAAAATTAATTTCCAAAATGCATAATTCTATGATAAAGGTTATAACTGGTATGAGAAGAAGCGGAAAATCATACTTATTATTTCACATATTTAGGGATTATCTGTTAGAAGAAGGAGTTAAGGCTTCTCATATAATTAGTATAGAGTTTGATAGAATAGAAAATATTGAATATAGAGATGGGATTACAGCATATAATTATATAAAATCATTAATTGTTGATGATGAGAATTATTATATTTTTTTAGATGAAGTTCAGATGATGAATAATTTTGAGGATGTACTGAACTCTTTATTACATATCAAGAATGTGGATACTTACGTGACCGGTAGTAATTCAAAATTTTTATCTAAGGATGTTATTACAGAATTTAGAGGTCGCGGTGATGAGATTCATGTATATCCATTGAGTTATGCTGAATTTATGAGTCAGTATAAGGGCGATCGATATGAGGGGTGGAATGAATATATGATATATGGGGGATTGCCATATGTTGCATTGTTGAATTCAGACAAAGAAAAAAGTGATTATCTATTAAAACTTTTTAAGGAAATATATATTAGAGATATTATGGAGCGATATAAGATTGAAAAGGTCGAAGAATTAAATGAATTAATTAATATTTTAGCTTCAGCTGTGGGTTCATTAACTAATCCTACTAAAATTTTAGCTACTTTTAAATCAGTATTACATTCAGATATAAGTATAAATACTATACGAACTTATATTGAGTATTTAAAGGATGCATTTATCATTAGTGAGGTAAGTCGATTTGACGTAAAAGGAAGAAAGTATATCGGGACTCCATTTAAATACTATTTTGAAGATGTGGGACTTCGAAATGCTGCCCTTGGTTTCAGACAAATTGAAGAAAGCCATATTATGGAAAATGTATTATATAACGAGTTAAAATTGCGAGGTTATAGCGTAGATGTTGGCGTAGTAAAGAAAAGATATATGCAAGAGGGAAAAAATAAAGAAAAACAATTAGAAATTGATTTTATATGTAATCAAGGAAGTAAGAGATATTATATCCAATCTGCGTTGAATATGGATAGTAAATCAAAAGAAGAGCAAGAAAAGCTTTCTTTAAAAAGCGTGGATGATTCCTTTAAAAAAATTGTAGTAGTAAAAGATTATATGAAAGTTAATCGTGATAATGATGGTATCAATATAATGGGAATTTATAATTTTCTATTGGATAAGGATAGTTTGGATTTATAGTAAGTTATAAATACGTGTAGAAAAGTGTAAAAAATTCTAAATATTCCATTGATTTTTGCATGTAATTTTTTTGAAATATTACAAAAAATGTAGGAATGTGTAATTTTACAACGCTGACAAATTTGTATATCGTATTCAATAAGGACGATTAGAAAGTTTTTATTATATTAGGCATAATCACAGAATTATATATAAAACTGTGACATCTATCACATTATTATATATAAAAGTGTGGGGAATATCACATAATTATATATTATAATGTGATTTACAGTTGATATTTCCCAAATGACTGTATATAATAAGCTTAGTTGTATTGATATTTATATGAGGAGTTATGCAAATGGAGCGATTAATTATAAAGCAGTTATATGAATGGAAAAATTCCAAATTTAGAAAGCCTTTGGTTCTTGAGGGTGTTAGACAGGTAGGCAAAACTTGGATTTTGAAGGAATTTGGTAGGCAATATTATGATAATGTTGCATACTTTAATTTTGATGAAAATATCGAGTATAGGGAATTTTTTGAAAAGACTAAATCTGTTGATCGAATTTTGCAGAATCTTATGATTGCAAGTGGACAAAAAATTATTCCCGAAAAAACATTTATTATATTTGATGAAGTGCAAGGTTGCCCTGAAGTAATTAATTCTATGAAATATTTTTACGAAAATGCACCTGAATACCATGTGGCTTGTGCGGGTTCGTTGCTTGGAATAGCTCTTGCTAAATCATCCTCATTTCCAGTAGGCAAGGTTAAATTTCTTAGGATTAATCCTATGACCTTTACTGAATTTCTTATGGCAAATGGAGATGGAAATTTAGTTGATTATATGGCTGGGATTAATGTAATTGAGCCAATTCCAGAGGCATTTTTTAACCCATTATATGAAAAGCTGAAGATGTATTATGTTACTGGAGGAATGCCTGAATCAGTTTTAATGTGGACCCAGGAAAGAGATATTAATTTAATGCAGGAAGTACTAGATAATATTATTGGTGCATACCAGAGAGATTTTGGTAAATACCCAGATTTAAAGGAAATGCCTAAGATTTCGTTGATATGGAATTCTATACCTTCTCAGCTTGCAAAGGAAAATAAAAAATTCATTTATAAAGTTGTAAAGGAAGGGGCAAGGGCAAGAGAATATGAAGATGCCCTGCAGTGGCTTGTAGATGCAAGATTGGTTCATAAAATATATAAATCTAATGCTCCTAGATTACCACTTTCTGCATATGATGATTTATCTGCTTTTAAAATTTATCTTGTAGATATGGGACTGCTACGTAGTCTTTCTAAACTTGCATCATCTGCATTTGCAGAAGGTAATCGCCTTTTTACTGAGTTTAAAGGAGCATTAACAGAAAATTATGTATTACAATCATTAGTTAATTCCTATGGTGTAGAGCCAAGATATTGGAGCCAAAACAATCCGCCAAATGAAATAGATTTTATGATTCAAAGGAAGAATGATGTTTTTCCCGTTGAAGTTAAGGCAGAAGCTAATATTCGAAGCAAGAGCTTAAAGAAGTTTAATGAACTATTTAAAGATGATATTAAATTACGAATACGATTTTCATTAGGCAATTTAAGGCTTGATGGGGATATTTTAAATATACCTTTGTTCATGGCAGACTATACGGATAAATTGATTGGTATTGCTTTAAAATAGAAGCGAATAATATGTGAACAATCGGTCAAAATGTTTTTTGAAATATGGCTGAATGAAAAATACATTTAATTTACTGGATTTTTAAGCTGTTTTACAATATAATATTTCTGATATTTAGCATTCGGCTATAGATTGTCTGAATGATTGGCTGAAATAAAATTAGGATAATATTTCTTTAATTTTTAGTAGGAGCGAAAAACTATGTTTAAAGAATCAAATACAATTGAACTAAAGCAAGAATATTCAAAATCATATTTGAAAACGGTTTCTGCATTTGCAAATGAAAGAGACGGAAAAATATATTTTGGTGTAAAGGATAACGGGGAAGTTATAGGCGTTCAAAATGATATGGATATTAGGTTACAGATTGAGAACGCTATAAATGATAGTTTCTCACCTATTCCATATTACAGTTTGGAAACTCAAAATATTAATGATAAAGTAATAGTTATACTCTCTGTATTTAAAGGTCAATCAATACCATATCTTTATAAAGGCGCTGCATATATGCGCAATGATACGGCTACAATTATTGCAGATAGTTTCCATATAAGAGAATGGATAAAAAATATAGATGTTTTTGATTATGATAGTTTAATGGCTAGACAGGACAACTTATCATTTGAATTTCTTGCAAATGAATTAAAACAACGCCTTAATCTTCAAAATTTTAATAGAGATACTGAAATTACGTTAGGGTTATTTAATAAGGAAAATTATACAAATGGAGGAGTACTTTTAGCTGATAGTAATAATTTAGGAATAGGAACAGATGCTGTGAAGTTTGGAAAAAGTTCTTCTATTTTTATTGAAAGATTGCGAATAATAAATAAATCTATATTAAGCCAGTATAAGGAGACAATGAATTTTTTTGATAAATATTACAAGGACTATGAAGAAATAACTCAGGGGGAACGTAAGAAGAGGATTATGATTCCAAGAGATTCCTTTAGAGAGGCAATTGCAAATGCTTTAGTTCATCGGGATTATCAATTAAATTCAAATATACACATAGAATTTTGGGATACATATGTAAAAATTATTTCACCAGGTGGATTAATTGAAGGGATGACTGAGGAAAAATATCTTAATGGCGAAGTATCAGTTTTAAGAAATAAAATTATAGCAAATGTTTTTCTAAGACTTGGAATTATAGAAAATTTTGGAACGGGGATAAATCGTATTAAACAGTCATATGCAGAATATGAGCAAAAACCTAAATTTATAATTGAAGATAACTTTATTACTATAAAATTGCCAGTCATAAATTATGAAAAAGAAGATAAAAAGGAAATTATTTTAAATAAAATAGTTGAAATGTTAGAAGAGCAGGATTTGACTAGAAAAGAAATAGAAGATGTTCTTAATCTTTCATCATCTACAACTAAGATATATCTTAAGTCATTAGTTGAACAAAATAAAATAAGGAAAATAGGAAAAGGTAAAAATACTAAATATTCTTTTCTGCTTGTTTAATTAAAAATATTAGTAAAGTTAAATATTTTTTAAATGAATTAGTTATTTTAAAATTTAACAAAAGTGGTCAAATGACCACTTTTGTTAAATTACGGTTTACATTCGATTGCTGAGAGTTTACTTTACATCTACTATAAAAAGAGAGTGAAAATGCGTAGACGCTCTAATTCTCCGACGAATAATATATTTTTAGTTTTATATTCTGGTCATAATTTCCAAAGCCTTTTCCGAATAGGGTTAGTCCTCCGATGTTCTCTGCATCAGGTTTAATTTCGAATTTAATTTTCCATGTTGTAGGGTCATTAGGTATATCATTTATAGTAACCCCACTTAGGAAATTGGCATTGATAAAGGATCCTTTGGAATCAATTCTGATTGTTTCTAGTAAGCCGTATTGATTAGTTTCATCAGGATACCAAGAAGGATTGTACTTTCCACGAACATCTGAAAAATCTCCTGGGCTTGTCCATGTGCCTAGTTCCACATCGTTTAAAGAGATAGTTATATCACTTGGCCAATTATTGTTGGAAGTAGGAAATTCTGAGGATAGCTCCATGGATAATTCAATCATTTCTATTTTACTTTGTTTTTTTATAAAATTAGGGGTTTGATATTCTACATATCCTTTTCCGAACCAAATTACCCCTGCATCCATACGTCCTGGATCCATAAAAAATTTAGGCTCGTCTAAATCTCCGATAAATCCTTCAGAAGAAGCAAGACCGCAGGTTGGTTCTACGTTAAAGGTTGTATAGTGCCCAACGGGAACTTCTGTGGAAACAGAATCATATGCTTTAAAAATCTTTTCTGGAAATCTAATATTAATTGTATCTACTTTTAGACTAATAACTTTGCTTTTTCCTTTCTTTTGGGATTTTACGATATTAGCCTCTTCTAATTTTAAAATATGCATACTTACAATTGCTTCACTAAGTCCCAATTCCATAGATAAATTTTTTAAATTCATTTTTTTCTTAGATAGTAGTTGGATTATTCTTAGTCTTACTGAACTTGATAAGGCTTTAAATACTACTAACGAATCATCATTAATCTCTAATTCCATAATAACCTCCCATATTGTAAATTATAGATTGTAAAAATATGTTCGTCTGAAAGACATATATATTTTTATAAGTAATTTAGCGAAAAATTTTAAAAATTGAGCTGTTCAATTTAATTTACTTTAGAAAAAAAGATAGTATATTTTTGTTCTATCATAAAAAGTAAAAAACGTAACTAGTAAAGTTGTACAATTTTTAGGTTTGTGCAATTTGTATAAAAAAATATTAAATTTATTGCTTTCGAATATATTATCATTAATAAAAAGATAAAGCAATATAATTCTGTTTATTATAATTAATAAAAATATTAAACGTTTTAAAAATTAATTTATATTTTTTGTATAAATATATTGAAATATAAAAATCAATTTATTATAATTAATATAAATATTAATTCAAAGTCCGGACGAAATAAAAAATAAATATTGAGGTAGATTATGGAAGCTAAAATTAAAGTTGCAAGGGAATTTGCATTTGCAAAAATTGATTCAAGAATTTATGGCTCCTTTATTGAACATTTAGGAAGAGCTGTATATGACGGAATATATGAACCAACTAATTCTTTATCTGATAAAGATGGATTTAGAGAAGATGTGAAAGAATTAGTAAAAGAATTAAATGTTCCTATAATAAGATATCCAGGAGGAAATTTTGTTTCGGGTTTTAATTGGGAAGATAGTGTTGGTCCAAGAGATAAAAGACCTAGAAAAATAGATTTGGCATGGAAAAGTATTGAAACTAATGAAGTAGGGCTTCAAGAGTTTGAAAAGTGGACAAAAGAAGTAGGCTCTGACCTTGATATGGCAATAAATTTAGGTACAAGAGGTATAGATGCTGCTAGAAACTTAGTTGAATATTGTAACTTCGATGGTGATTCGTATTATGCAAATCTTAGAAGAGAGCATGGTCATGAAAAGCCATATAATATCAAAACATGGTGTCTTGGTAATGAAATGGATGGACCATGGCAAACAGGTGCTAAGACAGCTGGGGAGTATGGTGCTCTTGCAAGAGAGACAGCCAAAGTCATGAAAACTATTGATCCAACTATTGAATTGGTTCTTTGTGGTAGTTCTGGTTTGGATATTCCTACTTTTGGTGATTGGGAACTAAAAGTTTTAGATGAGGCTTATGATGAAATAGATTTTCTTTCACTTCATCAATATTATGGAAATCAAGAAAATGATTTAGAAAATTATTTAGCTAAATCTAAAGGTATGGATGAATTTATATCGGGAGTAATTGCTATTTGCGATGCTATTAAAGCCAAAAAACATAGTAAAAAAACTATTAATCTAAGCTTTGACGAATGGAATGTATGGTATCACAGCAATGATGCAGATGAAAAAAACGAACCATGGCAGGTGGCACCACATCTTTTGGAAGACATATATAACTTTGAAGATGCACTTCTAGTTGGTTGCCTATTAATAACACTTTTAAAACATGCAGACAGAGTTAAGATAGCTTGTCTTGCTCAACTTGTAAATGTTATTGCTCCAATAATGACAGAAAAAGATGGAAAAGCTTGGAGACAGACTATATATTTTCCATTTCAACAAGTTTCAACCTATGGTAGGGGCGAAGTGTTGACACCATATACAAATGTGGACACTTACAACTCAAAAGATTTTGAAGATGTTGATAAGGTTGAAATGATTTCTGTATTAAATGAAGAAAAATCAGAAATTATTACATTTGCTGTAAATAGGAGTAAAGAAGTCGCTGACTTTGAATTAGATGGAATAGATATTGAGTTTAAAAAAGTAATTGAATTTTCAAAAATGAGTGGATTCGATATTAAGGCTACTAATTCAGATGAATCTGAAAATGTAAAACCAAGTAGTTCTAGTGATATTGAAATAAAAGATAATAAAGTCAAAGCAAAATTAGAACCACTTTCTTGGAACATGATAAGGGTGGAGATATAAAACAAGAATGTTAATTATTAAATAATTTAGAGCTCAAATTATTTAAGGTAATAAAATTTTTTAAAATAATCAGAAGGAGAAACGTAATGAAAAAGAAAATTGTAACAAGAGTATTAGCAGTGACATTAGCAACTTTAATGGTATTTGGAACAGTTGGATGTGGTAGCTCAAAAAAATCAGAAAAAAGTTCAAAAACACTAACTATTTGGTCTATGGGTGCTGATAATCAGAAAAAAGCAGCAGAAAACATGGTTAAAATATTCCAAAAAGAACATCCAGATATTAAAGTAGATGCTCAAGTTATTCCTACAAATGATAATATTTATGATCAAAAGATGGCTACAGCGCTTACAGCAGGAACCGGTCCTGATGTATTAATGTGTTCACCAGATTGGTATGGCTTATATTCTTCATATTTTGAAGATTTAAATCCTTATGTAAAGAAAGATGGAGTAGATATTAAATCAAAAATTACTGAAGGAATGTTAGATCCATACTATCGTCCAGATGGTAAATTAGAAGGTCTACCAACTTTCCAAAATGCATTTGCACTAGCATACAACAAAGATATGTTTGATAAATATAACGTTGATTATCCTACAGATGATTGGACATGGGAAGACGTAGCTAAAGCAGGAGAGAAATTCGTTAGCGGTGAAGGTGCAGATGCTACTTATGGAATGGTTAATCACTGGGTTTTCAATAACTTTTCTGTTATAGCAGAAGGTGGAAAAGCTTATTCAAAAGATTTAAAAACTTTAGAAGTTAATAGCCCTGAAGTTAAGAAGGGCTTAACATTATTTGGAAAATTAATTAAAGATAAGGTTATACCTGATGATTCAGCAGCTAAAACGCTTCCTAAAGAGCAACTTTTTGTATCACAACATGCTGCTATGTATCCTTTAGGTGGATTTGAAACTAAGTTAATAGCTGATGAAATTGGAACTAAATTTAACTGGGATGTAGTAACCATGCCAAAAACTCCTAATAATGGATATAACAATATTATTTATGCAGGCGGATACGCTATGTTAAAAACATCTAAAAACAAAGATGCAGCTTGGCAGTTTATAAAAGAAGCTTCATATGATAACGAAGAAATGGGTAAAGCTACAGCAGGATTTGCAATGCCTGGAAATAAGACGGTTGCAGAAGGATATTTTAAGAATTTAAAATATGGACCTATTGATAATACTAAATATCTTGAAGGTTTATCTAATGCTAAATTAAATATGTGGGGTGGATCATTATCTGAACCAGGAAATATTTATACTCAAGTATGGCAATCAGTTACAATAGATGGTCAAAGTGCAGATAAAGCTATGAAACAATACTATCCTTCTTTAAAGAAAGCTTGGGATGAGGTTCAAGAAAAACAAGCTAAGGAGAACTAATAATTCAGGGAATATAAAAGGAAATTTTTGGTATGAAAAAAAATAAAGTAAAAAATAAAGATATAATTGCAAGAAGATCTGCTAAAAACTTTTATTTGTATACATCACCATGGTTGATAGGATTTGTTGTATTAACACTATATCCAATTTTATATTCCTTTTATCTTATGTTTACGGATACTGATTTAACTGGTCATGGAAAATTTATTGGCATAGAAAACTGGGTATATGCTTTTAAAGAAGATCCTTTATTTTTTAAAGCTTTCTTTAATACATTAAAATATGTAGCTATGTTCGTTCCATTAAGTTTGATTTTGGCATTTTTCATTGCCTTATTGTTAAGTCAGAAGATAAGGGGAGTAGGTTTTTTTAGAACAGCATTTTATATACCTTATATTACTTCCGGTGTTGCTGTTACTATATTATGGGGATGGATTTTCCAGAAAGATTTTGGTATTGTAAATTATTTGCTAGGATTAATTCATATTAAAGGACCTAACTGGCTAGGGGATAAACATATGGCTATGGTTGCAGTAGTTATTTTATCTCTTTGGACTATAGGAAATAATATAATAATTATGTTAGCAGGTATTCAAGATATTCCTAAATCATATTATGAAAGTGCACAGATTGATGGAGCCGGTTTTTGGAGACAGACTTTTAACATAACCTTACCACTTACTACTCCAACAATATATTTTAATTTGATTGTTACAATAATTGCAGCCTTTCAAGTCTTTCAACAACCTTTAATCTTAACTGCAGGTGGTCCGTTAAATAGTACATATACCGCTGCTATTCATATTTATAATAATGGATTTATATATGGGAAAATGGGTTATGCATCTATGATGGCATGGGCAATGTTTGCAGTAATTATGATTATAACTTTAGTTGTTGTTAGATCATCGAAACATTGGGTATTTTATGACGATTAGAGGGGGAGCAGATTTTGGACAATAAATTAAAAAACTCTGAAGCAAAAATCAGAAAAATAATTACTTATGTAATATTAATTATAGCTGCAATTGTATGTTTATTTCCATTTTTTTGGATGATTTCTACTTCTTTTAAACCTATGGATGAAATATATAAGATGCCACCGGATTGGATACCTCTTCATGGAACAATTTCTAACTTTGTAGAAGGTTTAAAAGGTGCTAATTTTGGAGTATACTTTAAGAATACAGCTATTATTTCTTTTTTAGCAACTGTTGGTACGGTAATATCTTCTTCAATTGTTGCTTATGGATTTTCAAGATTTAAAGCTAAGTTATCACCTGTTTTATTTATGGTATTACTTGGAACTATGATGTTACCTTCACAAGTAACTTTAATTCCTCAGTATTTGCTATTTAATAAATTAGGAATGATAGATACTATATGGCCACTTATAATTCCAAGTTGGTTAGGTGGCGGTGCCTTTAATATATTTTTGTTTACACAATTTTTTAGGACATTACCTAAAGAATTAGATGAAGCAGCTATGCTTGATGGAGCAAGTTCATTTAAAGTATTTACAAAAATATTATTACCATCAGTTAAGCCTGTTATGCTTGCAGTACTTGTAATGTCTCTTGTATATAACTGGAATGATTTCTTTAGTCCTTTAATTTATTTGAACTCTAATGAGAAATTTACTGTAGCAGTTGGGTTACAATTTTTTAAAGGTTCCCAAGGAAATGTTCAAGTTGGGCAAATGATGGCTATGGCATTATTTTCTTTAATACCTGTACTTATTATATTTGCAATATGTCAGAAATATTTTATACAGGGTATAAAAATGTCAGGTTTAAAGGGGTAGAAAAAGACTTATTAAAATGGAGGGTATTTAATGAAAATTTTTGTTAATAATTCAGCTTTGAAAAGCGGAGATGGAACAAAAGATAGACCTTATAAATGGATTAATGAGGCAGCGAAGGTGGCTGTGGCAGGAGATGAAGTTATTGTAGCTCCTGGGATTTATAGAGAATATGTTAACCCAATTAATAAAGGGACAGAAGAAAATCCTATAAACTATAAAAGTGAAAAGCCACTTGCAGCACTTATTACAGGTGCGGAAGAAGCTACAGGTTGGGAAAAATACAGTGATAAAGTGTGGGTTTATAAAATTGATAATGGTATTTTTGGAGATTATAACCCTTATACAACATGGATTATGGGAGATTGGTATTTTGCTCCAATATCAAGACACACCGGTGCGGTTTATTTAAATGACAGACAGTTGTATGAAACCACCACCTTGCAAGAGTGTATTGATGGAGAAGTTTATGCACCTTCTTGGGAACACGAATGGTCTATTTACAAATGGTATACAGAGCAAAAAGGTGATACTACTGTAATTTATGCAAATTTTCAAGGTAAAAATCCTAATGAAGAAAAAGTTGAAATAAATGTAAGAAGAAATTGCTTTATGCCTAGTGAAACAGGGATAGATTATATTACATTTGCAGGATTTGCAGTTGAAAAAGCAGCTACTACTTGGGCACCTCCTGCAGCATATCAAGATGGTATGATTGGACCTCATTGGGCTAAAGGTTGGATAATTGAAGATTGTGAAATAAGTAATAGCAAATGTTGCGGTATTTCTCTTGGGAAATATCTTGACCCTGAAAATGACCACTATTTTACAAGATTTCATGTTAAAAGCCCAACTCAAATGGAAAGAGATGCAGTATGTCGTGGACAATATCATGGTTGGTTAAAAGAGAAAATAGGTCATCACATTGTTAGAAGATGTCATATTCATCATTGCGAACAAACTGGAATCGTGGGTAGAATGGGTGCAGTTTTTAGCTTGATTGAAGATAATCATATTCACCATATTAATAATATGCAACAGCTTGGTGGGGCTGAAATAGCCGGAATTAAAATTCATGCTGCCATAGATGTTGTTATGAGAAAAAATCATATTCATAATTGTACTATGGGTATTTGGTGTGATTGGCAAGCTCAAGGAACAAGAATTTCATCAAATCTTTTACATGACAATCAAGCACCCGATGGAAGTCCTAGAGCTGATGGTTCTATGATGAGCCAAGATATTTTCGTGGAAGTAAGTCATGGACCTACAATCATAGATAATAATATTTGTTTGTCGAAAGCTTCTGTAAGAATTGCAGCACAAGGTGTAGCATTGATTAATAATTTATTTGCAGGTTCCTTAACATCTATAGGTATAGGAACCGGTGATAGATATACGCCGTATCATATGCACCATAGAACAGAAGTTATGGGCTTTATGACAATCAATCATGGTGATGATAGAATTTATAATAATATTTTTATTCAGAAATATGATCCAAATGATGAAACTTTACATGGGGATATTAATACTGATGATGTTGATAATATGGAAGCAGGAACAGCTGTTTTTGATGAATACCCTCTATATGAAGATTGGATACGTAATTTTGAATTGGATAAGCCAGCCGATATGATGAAATATGATCCATATTATATGGCAAAATTACCAGTTTATATTAATGGAAATGTTTATTTTAATGGTGCTAAATCTTATAAGAATGAACAGGATAAATTAATCAATAATGATGATAAGATTAAAGTAGAGGTTCTTGAAAAAGATAATAAGTGGTATTTAAATACAAATGTTTATGATTATTTAAAAGATTTTCATAATGAAATTATTCATACTGAAATGTTAGGGAAAGCCTTCGAGCCGGAACAAAGATATGAAACACCGGATGGAGAAGATATAATCTTTAATCAAGACTATTTTGGAAACCATAGAGGGGTAAAGGCCGTTCCGGGACCACTTTGTGATGCTTCTGAATTGAAATTAGAAGTATATTAGTATTCGAAAAATAAAAAGATCCTTAAACTTTCGGTTGTTACTTTGTAAAATAAGCTTTATCTAAAAAGGTAAGGCTTATTTTTATTGTTATTTTACTCTTGACGATACTACTAAAAAGGTTTATCATATTATGGTACTATTTTAGTATTCCTCGATAGCTCAATGGTAGAGCACTCGGCTGTTAACCGAGGGGTTGTTGGTTCGAGCCCAACTCGGGGAGTTTTTTTATTTGTACAGAATAAATACATATTGAAGAATATCCTAGTGCAACTATTGATGAAGTCAATTCATGTAGTTGTACTTTTTTTATAAAGCAATATTTCACAAGTTTTGATATTGAATTTAATTATATTATAAGTATAATATAATTAATGAAGGGGGAGAGGTATGGTTGGATTTGAATGGGATGAAGGTAAAAACAGAATAAATATTAAAAAACATGGAATTTCTTTTGAAGAAGCAAGTACAGCATTTTTAGATGAAGAAGGATTGTATTTGCATGATTTTGCTCATTCTGTAGATGAAGAAAGGTTTTTATTATTAGGTATGAGTAGTGTAAGTAAATTACTAGTTGTTTGTCATTGTATTAGTGAAAATAATGGAAACATAAGAATTATATCAGCAAGGCGTTCAACGAAAAATGAGAGTAAACAATATTATGATAAAATTTTAGGAGTTGATTAAATGAAAAAAGAATATGATTTTACAAATGCGAAAAAAAATCCATATGCCAAAATGCTTAAAAAACAAATCACTATTAATATAAATAGTGATACAGTAGAATATTTTAAAAAAGAAGCTGAGAGTACAGGTATACCCTATCAAACTCTTATTAACTTATATCTTGCAGATTGTGTTAAACATAAAAGAAAAATTGAGATAACAGTTGCATAGATATAGCTTATAAGTTTGGAGAAATGATATGAACAAAACAATAGACGTAGTAACTTTAGGAGAACTTCTAATTGACTTTACAGAAAGTGGCGTAAGTTCGGCAGGTAATCCCCTTCTTGAGGTAAATCCCGGAGGTGCTCCTTGTAATGTCCTTGCTATGCTTACTAAATTGGGAAAGAAAACTGAGTTTATCGGCAAAGTTGGTAGAGATCAGTTTGGAACCTTGCTTAAAGAAACTTTAGATGAAATTGGAATAGGAAGGAGAAATCTTTTAACAGATGAAAAGGTGAATACAACGCTAGCATTTGTTCATACCGATTCTGATGGAGATAGAGAGTTTTCATTTTATCGAAATCCCGGTGCGGATATGATGCTTTCTTCTGATGAAATAAAAGAAGATTTAATTGCAAATTCTAAAATTTTCCATTTCGGAACTCTTTCAATGACAGACGAGATTGTTAGAAATGCTACTAAAAGAGCCTTAGATATTGCAAAGGAAAGTGGATGTTTAATATCTTTTGATCCAAATCTTCGGGAGCCTTTATGGAGTTCTTTAGATTTAGCTAAAGAAATGATGGAATATGGTTTCAACTACTGTAATATACTTAAGATTTCAGATAATGAAATACAATTTGTGACAGGTAAGGAAGATTTTGATGAAGGCATAGCAGTTCTTCAAGAAAAATATAAAATACCATTAATTCTCCTTACTATGGGTAAAGATGGAAGCAGGGCATATTATAATTATGAGTATGGTAATTTGCTAAAAGAAAATCATAATAAAATTAGTTCTTTAATGGAAAGTATAGAAAAAAACAAAGATATACAGATAATGTCCAATGGAACAATAAGAGTAGAACAGTCTGGATTTAAAGTAAAAACCATTGAAACCACGGGAGCAGGTGATACTTTTATGGGTTGCTCTTTAGGTTATATACTAGACCATGATTTTTATAATTTAACAGCAGAGAATTTAAAAGAACTTTTAACATTTGCAAATGCAGGAGCAGCTATTGTAACCACTAAAAAAGGTGCTATAAAATCAATGCCTAGTAAAGAAGAAATATTTGATTTAATTGGAAAACAATAAGATATGAAAATTTCCCTTCTCACTTTAAAAATGTTTTAAATTAGAGTAAAATACTTCATTAGAAATGAAGGGATAAAGATGGGAAAAATAAGGAATAAAATAGAAAATATTTTACACATGCCTATTTGGAGACGAAATATTTATGTTCTGTGGGTGGTGTGTTTTGTTGTAGGAATGGGATTTAGTGAGGTGGTTCCATTTCTTTCATTTTATATTGATGATTTAGGGGATTTTAGCAAATCTCAGCTGAATTTTTATAGTGGAATTGTATTTGCAGCAACTTACGTAATGACGGCACTCACTTCACCTATGTGGGGAAAACTTGCAGATAGAACAGGGCGAAAACCTATGATACTTAGGACTTCTCTGGGTACTTGTATTGCATTTTTATGTATGGGATTATCTAGAAATGTTTGGCAATTGCTGTTTTTCAGAGGTTTGCAAGGAATATTTGGGGGAACTATAAGTAACGCCACTGCTTTAGTAGCAATTGAAACACCAGAGGAAGAGGCAGGTCACGCTCTTGGAATTCTTACCACCGGGACCACAGCAGGAAATCTTCTTGGACCTATGTTGGGAGGATTTTTAGCTAGCTTGATGAGTTATAGAAATGTATTTTTTGTTACAGTAGGGCTAATGTTTACAGCATTTTTGCTTTGTGTGTTCTTTGTCAAAGAGACAAGGCTTTCTGTTGCAAATAAGAAGCTTGCAAAACAGAGTTTTGTTCAGGTTTTTAAAAATTTTGCTCATCCAAGATTGATTTTAGGGCTTTTTATTACTACTATGATTATTCAAGTTTCTAATACGTCAATTAACCCATTTTTAAGCCTATATGTAAGGGAGATTGTGGGAAAAGGCTTTCATTTAACTTTATTAGCAGGAATTGTTTCAGCTATACCGGGAGTTGCTACTATTTTAGTTGCACCTAAATTTGGCGAAATGGGGGATAAGATTGGTTCTCATAAAATGCTTACATTTGGATTTGCACTGGCAATTATTGTTATAATTCCCATGTCATTTGTAAGAAATATTTGGCAACTTATTATTCTTAGGTTTATTCTGGGAATAAGCGATGCAACTATGATGCCGGCTATTAATACCTTATTGGCTAAAAATACTCCTCATACAGCCACTAGCAGAACCTTTGCATATAACCAAAGCTTTATGTCTATTGGTGGCGTAATGGGTCCGGCTGTTGGAACTTTTGTGGCTACTTGGTTTGCAGATTATAGATACGTTTTCCTTACAACAGCAGGATTTGTAGTCTTTAATATGGTGTTGTTTTTATTTAATTCTAAGGTGTTGTGGGGTAGAAAGTGAGTAAAAAAAGGCAGGTAACATTTTCAGGTGTTACTTGCCTTTTAAGGTGATGGGTAAATTGCATATAGAGGAGGATTAGCGTTGGTAAAAATAGAGAAAAGTCTGAACTTTGTCAAAAAGAGATTTATATTAGAGATAAAAGTGATATTATTAAAGAAATAATTATATGATATTAATAATAAATTTGTCGAATATTTTCTGACTTTGAGTTATTATAGCTTGATGATAGCTTAGAAAAGTTGGAGATTATTGTATTTTTTTGAAAAGGAGATTGCTTATGTTAATAATTTGCTATCCCAAATGAACCACTTGAGCTAAGGCACTTCGTTGGTTAGACGAACATGGTATAAAATATGATTATAGAAACATTAAAGAAGAAAATCCATCTTATGAGGAATTAAAAGGATGGTATGAGAAAAGTAATCTTCCACTTAAAAGATTTTGGAATACCAGTGGAATTCCCTATAGAAAGCTTGGTGTAAAAGATAAGCTTAAAACCATGAATGAGGACGAGCAATTAAAACTTATGGCTACAGATGGCATGCTTGTAAAAAGACCATTTGTGGTGGCAGAAGATTTCATTGTTACTGGTTTTAAAGAAGATGAGTGGAAAGAACTGTTTAAAGTTGAATAGAATTTTTATTATCGGCAAGACTTTATAAAGAGATGTACAATACTTGTATATAAAAGAATTAATATCGTTAGTAAATTTTAGTTGATAAGATAAAGCTTATCGGAAAGATTTAACTTATAGAAAAAAGATATTAGTTTTGAAAAGTTAATTTTAGTGTTGTTTTTAAAGGTTTTATAGTAAAGATGGGAAATTATCGGCAAAAATTTTATTTGCAAATATACGAAAAAATTGCCGATAAATTTAATAATATAGAAAAGGCGGTGAAGTTATGGTAGATTATACAGAAGGTAAGGGGTATCAATATCACATACATGTAAAACCAGGTGAAGTCGGAAAATATGTTATTTTGCCGGGAGATCCGGGAAGATGTGAGGAAATTGCATCATATTTTGATGACCCCAAGAAGATTGCAGAAAATCGAGAATATACAACTTATACAGGATATCTTGAAGGAGTGAAAGTAAGTGTATGTTCTACAGGTATCGGCGGTCCATCAGCGGCAATTGCCTTAGAAGAACTTGTAAGAAGCGGTGCTGATACATTTATTAGAGTGGGTACTTGCGGTGGTATGCGACTTGATGTTCTTGGCGGAGATATAATTATAGCCACAGGTGCCGTTCGTATGGAAGGCACAAGTAAAGAATATGCTCCAATTGAATTTCCGGCTGTACCACATTTTGACATAGTAAGTGCCTTAAAAGAAAGTGCAGAAGCTCAAGAATTCAGCTATCATCTAGGAGTTGTTCAGTGTAAAGACTCTTTTTATGGCGAACATGAAGCAGAGGATATGCCTGTGGGTTATGAACTTCTTAGCAAATGGAGTGCTTGGATTCGCCTAGGTTGTCTTGGATCAGAAATGGAAAGTGCAGCACTTTTCGTAGTTGCCAGTAAACTTCATGTAAGAATTGGAACTGTCCTTCTTGC
>JAISGP010000037.1 GCA_031263035.1 Lachnospiraceae bacterium
GCTTTTAAACATTGTATTGTAGCTAAACAGTCTTTTCCAACGTGGGCATTGTTTATAATGGAAGGACCATTAGCTATAGATGACAACATAATGGCTCTATGAGTAATAGACTTGTCACCGGGAATTGTAATACTACCTTTTAAAGATTTTTTGGGAGTAATTAGTTTCGTACTTATTTTGCTCACCTCTTTCGTTTATAAAAAAATTATTAGTTTTATTTTAAATATTGTCTAAATTTTAAACTGAGAAATAATTATATTACTTTTGAGTTTAAAAAAATATGATTGTTTTTATTCCTGTCCTAAGATTATACCCTAAATTCAGGAATTGGCAACTACTAATAGAAAAATATTCATAAATATTTTCACAATAATGTAAATTTAAAAAAATATTTTATAAAAATGTATGAATACTTACATAATAATATCATATTATAATTTTTACTACAATAAAAATCTGATGAAACCTTATATATTTTTAGGAAAATATTAAAATACTTATAATATGAATTATTATATTGTCCTTGTAAATTAGTTGAAATTTTAGTACAATATTAACAAATATTTGATAAGAATTTGCATTTTTTTCATTATAAGGAATAATTATTAAGAATATTAACTTATCATAGGATAAAGAAATAAGGTACTCTAAATATGATTGGTTTGTGTCATTTTCTGGTGATTATACTTAAGTATGACATACATGTAGATATTATCATTATAAAAATCGTAAAATGGAGGCATAATATTATGAAGGTTTACAGAACTGACGAGATTAGAAATGTAGTACTTCTTGGACATGGTGGAAGCGGAAAAACAAGTCTATTAGAGGCGATGGCTTATGTTTCAGGAATGAGTGCTCGTATGGGAAAAGTTACTGACGGCAATACCATAAGTGATTTTGATAAAGAAGAGCAGAAAAGAAAGTTTTCACTTTCAACAACTCTTGTTCCTATAGAGTGGGAAAAAGCTAAAATTAATGTTTTGGATACTCCTGGATATTTTGATTTTGTAGGAGAAGCAGAAGAAGCAGCTTCTGTGGCAGATGCAGCAGTTATAGTTGTATCAGGTAAGGCTGGAGTTGAAGTTGGAACAGAGAAGGCTTGGGAATTATGTGATAAGTATAATTTGCCACGTATGATTTACGTTACAGAGATGGATGTAGATGATGCAAGTTTTAGAGAGATAGTGGAAGATCTTACTGAAAAGTATGGCAAGGCAATTGCTCCTCACTTTTCTCCTATTCGTGAAGAAGGAAAACTTATAGGTTACGTTAATGTAATTAAAAATGCAGCTAGAAAATATACAGGTGTTGGAGAAAGAGAAGAAATGCCGGTTCCTGATTATATGGCTGATTATCTTGCTTCTTATAGAGAGAAACTTTTAGAGGCTGTGGCAGAAACTTCAGATGAATTTATGGACAGATACTTTAATGGAGAGGAATTCTCAGTTGAAGAGATTAGAGCTGCTATGAGAACTGAAGTTATGGATGGGGATATTGTTCCGGTGGCTATGGGTTCTAATACTATGGCTTATGGTGTAGCTAATCTTCTTTCAGATATAGTTCGTTTCTTCCCAAGTCCTGATATGCGTTCTTGTGTAGGAATAAATAAAACTACTAACGAAATGTTTGAAGCTAATTATGATTTTGCTAAATCTAAATCAGCTTTTGTATTTAAAACTATGGTGGACCCATTCATTGGTAAGTATTCATTTGTAAAAGTTTGCTCAGGAGTTATTAAAGGTGAAGATGTTCTTTATAATTCTGAAAGTGATATTGAAGAAAAATTAGGTAAGATATACACTATGGTAGGTAATAAGCCTGTAGAGGTTTCCGAAATGTTTGCAGGGGATATTGGAACTATAGGAAAACTTTCAAATACCAATACCGGTGATACTCTTTGTGCAAAAGGAACTAATATCGTATTTGGAAAAACAGATTTCTCAAAACCATATACATATATGAAATATGTTCCTGTAAATAAAGGCGATGATGATAAGGTTAGTCAAGCACTTCAAAGAATTATGGCAGAAGATAAGACTATTCGCGCTATTAATGATAGTGAAAATCATCAAAGTTTAATTTATGGTATTGGAGACCAACATCTTGAAGTGGTTGCATCTAAGCTTGCAAGTCGTTACAAATGTGAGATTAATCTAGAAACTCCAAAGGTAGCATTTAGAGAAACTATTAAGAAAAAATCTGATGTAGATAAAAAATATAAAAAGCAGTCTGGTGGTCATGGTCAATATGGACATGTTAAGATGACATTTGAACCAAGTGGTGATAATGATACAGCTTATATCTTTGAGCAGACAGTCGTAGGTGGAACAGTTCCTAAGAACTACTTCCCGGCAGTTGAAAAAGGACTTGCGGATTCCGTTCTTCGTGGACCTTTAGCAGGATATCCGGTTGTTGGTGTTAAGGCAGTTCTTTATGATGGATCATATCATCCTGTAGATTCTTCAGAGCAAGCATTTAAAACAGCTACAGTTATGGCATTTAAAGAGGGATTTATGGAAGCAGGACCTATTCTTCTTGAACCTATTGCTTCTCTTAAAGTTACGGTTCCGGATGATTATACCGGTGATGTAATGGGAGATTTAAACAAACGTCGTGGTAGAGTTTTAGGTATGAATCCTAATGCTAACGGAACACAGACAATAGAAGCAGATATTCCAATGACAGGATTATTTGGATATTGTACAATTCTTCGTTCTATGACTGGTGGTAGAGGAACATATTCTTATGAATTTTCAAGATACGAACAAGCACCATCAGATGTTCAAGCTGAAGAAGTGGCTAAAAGAGCAGCTGAAGCTGAGGAGAAATAGAGTGGTATAGTTTTTTAACTGAATATTAAACTAGATTTTTTGTATAACAGAGAATTTGACTATAGAAATAGGGTTATATAGAATGAGGATTATAATTTCCAAAAGTTCTGTATAACCTTGTTTTTATTAGTTATTTTTAAATGAAACACATCTATATATCACCTGTTTATCACTTTGGAGCAATATACTTTCAATTGAATTAAACAAAAAGAGTTATATTGAAATAGGTTTGTTTTATAAGAATTAGTTATTATAAGCTAAAAAAACATTGTTAGGTGAAATATTAAAATAGGGTTAGAATATTATTTGCAAATGGAAAAATAGATTGAATAGTCTTTAATTATAGTAGATAAAGTGAGGTTGAAAATGTATAGAATACTTGTAGTTGATGATGAAGAAGCCATAAGAAATGGTTTAACTGAATATTTAGAATTTATGGATTATGAAGTTGTTCAAGCATCTGATGGCATGGAAGCAATCAAATTATGTAAAGAACAAGATTTTGATGCTATAGTTATGGATGTAATGATGCCTAAAATAGATGGATTTACTGCAATTAAGGAGATAAAAAAGGAAAAAGATATTCCAACCCTTATGCTTTCTGCCAGGTCAGAAGAATATGATAAACTTCATGGCTTTGATTTAGGAATTGACGACTATGTTACGAAACCATTCTCTTTAAAAGAAGTAGCAGCTAGATTAAACGTAATAATCGGAAGACATAAAGCTTCTACTTCTGCTACTGAAGAGATTATAGACGGCAAACCTCATGAAAGATACGTATTTGATGGACTTGAAATAGATATGACAGCAAGAAGTGTTAAGATTAATAACGAAGAAGTTAGTCTTACACCAAAAGAATATGAACTACTTTTTTATTTAGTTGAAAATAAAGGGATTGCTCTTACAAGGGAAAGTATTTTAAGTAAGGTGTGGGGATATGATTTCTACGGTGATGATAGAACTGTTGATACACACATAAAAACACTGCGAAATGCTCTTGGAGAATATAAAGACAAGATTGTAACTCTACGAGGAACCGGATATAGATTTGATGCATAGATTAATTGATACTAGGTAAAAAATATGTTCTTCTTGAAGAAGGTATATTTTATTATGATGAATTAGGGGAAAACTTTAATTTGGGGGTATTAAAACTAATTTTCATTTGTAAAATCGTTGAAAAATTATGTTAGATGTTTTTTGACGAAGTAAAAGTAGGTAAAAGTATGAAGAATTTTATGAATAAGATAAAATTTGATAAGAAAAGCATAAGATGGAAAACTGTTGGATATATGATTATTTTTTCAATTATTATTCTCGCAGTACTTTGGATTCTTCAATTTGTTTTTTTGAATTCTTTTTATACGAACATGAAAAAGAATGATATTGATAAAATCGGTAAAAAAATCGTAGCAGTTTTTCAATCAGGTTTTGATTCTGAAAAAAATCAAAACGTGGCGCAGATGGCATACGATAATAATATTCGTATTGTAATTATGGATACTGATGGAAATCTTCATCTTTTTGATTCTTTTGGTGATATAGATGATATGGAAGGTCGAAATCTCAATGTAACAGAAGAAGCTGTATCTAAATTAAAAGAAGCCGGAACAAAGGATATTTCTTATGTTATAGATGAAAGTAAGATGAGAAAAAGCAATTCAGGCAGTAGCAATAACTCTGGTAGTAGTAATAATGCTGGTAATGGTAATAATGCTGGTTTTTCTCAGATAGTTTATGTATCTAAACTTAATACAAGCTATTCTAATTTGGAATACCTTATTGTAACAAGTCCACTTCCACCAATTAATTCCCTTATTGATGTATTATCAAGGCAACTTATTATAATTACATTTATATTAATCGGCTTGTCTATTGTTATTGCTCTTTTATTTGCAAATATAATTTCTAAGCCTATTATAAAACTTACAAAGATTGCTAAAGTGCTATCAAGCGGAGATTTTTCTGTAACTTTCCCGACGGATGCTGGATATTCGGAAATAAATGACTTAGGGAATACTCTAAATCACTCAACTAGAGAGCTAGAGAAGTTAGATGATTATAGAAAAGAATTTGTTGCAAATGTAAGCCATGATTTAAAAACCCCATTAACAATTATTAAAATGTATGCGGAAATGATTGGGGATGAAATGGGGGATAATAAAGAGAAGCGACAGATTTATACTGATAGAATATCTAAAGAAACAGACTGGTTATCAAGTATGGTGGGAGAATTGTTAGAAGTATCACGACTTGAATCAGGTGTTACAGAAATGGAATTCGAAAAAGTTAACCTTTCAAATATTTTGAAAGAAGTTGTTAAAAGCTTTCAGGCTATGAGTGAACTGGAGGGTTATATTTTCGAAAATGAAATTGAAGAGAACCTTTATGTAAATGGTAATCCAACATATCTTCATAGAGTGATGGTTAATTTAATTGGCAATGGCGTAAATTATACGGGGGAAAATAAGATTATTAAGATTAAATTATATAGTAAAGAAAATATGGCTAGATTTGAAGTTGAAGATAGTGGAAAAGGAATTTCTAAAGAGAGTATAGGAAATATTTGGGATAGATACTATAAAGGAGATGAAACTCATAAAAGACCTGTAGTAGGAACTGGGCTTGGACTTTCTATTGTAAAGCAAGTTTTGGAAAGACATTATGCAAAGTATGGTGTTGAAAGTGAGGAAGGAGTAGGAAGCAAGTTTTGGTTTGAACTACAGAAGGAGTTATAACTAATCTTTCTATGAGAAGTATTTTTTAAATAGTGAAAGTATATTTATTTTAATTCTTGTGTTGTCCACGTTTTTGAAACCTATTTTGAAAGAAGTTTAATGGAAAAATATGGATAATAATGAAAAAGAGCAGAGAATATAGGATATTTTTACTAAAAATGCAAATTTATTATTGACATGAAATAAAAAAATACGTACAATAGTTTTTAAATTTGATAAAAAGTGTTGATGAGGACTAGTATATTTCTATATGTTTCAGAGAGGAAATCATTTGGTGAGAGATTTCTACAGATTAGATTTAGAACCCACCTTGGAGCTTCTGTATGAAAAGTACAGCGTGTTCTCACGTTATAGAGATAATTAAGTGAACTATTTGCCGTTAGGCTTATGTTAATTAGGGTGGTACCGCCAAATCTTTTGGTCCCTATGTTGGGAGAGAATTTGGTAGGTACTTTTTTATTTGCAAATGACCTAATAAGAACTCCCATTATGTTGGTGTTAATTATAGGAGGGAAAAAACATGGCTAAAGAAAAGAAACTAGTAAAAAGTATTACAAGCAGAGATGAAGATTTTGCACAATGGTATACTGACGTTGTAAGAGAAGCAGAATTATGTGATTATTCAGCTGTAAAAGGTTGTTTAAATTATCTTCCAAATGGTTATGCTATTTGGGAACTTATTTCAAATGACCTTGATAAACGTTTTAAAGAAACTGGAGTTGAAAATGTTTATTTGCCACTTTTGATTCCGGAGCATTTGCTAGAAAAAGAAGCAGATCATATTGAAGGATTTGCACCGGAGGTTGCTTGGGTAACTCATGGTGGAATGGAAAGACTTGAAGAAAGACTTTGTATTCGCCCTACATCAGAAACTATGTTTTGTGACCTTTGGTCAAAAACAGTAAAATCATATAGAGATTTACCAAAGGTATGGAATCAATGGAATTCAGTACTTCGTTGGGAAAAGACTACACGTCCATTCCTTCGTTCACGTGAATTCTTATGGCAAGAAGGTCATACAATTCATGCAACTTATGAAGAAGCAGAAGAAAGAACTATTCAAATGCTTCATGTTTATGAGGATTGCTATAAAGAAACTCTTGCTATTCCATTTGTATCAGGAAGAAAAGCAGAACATGAGAAATTTGCAGGTGCAGAAGATACTTATACAATTGAAGCACTTATGCATGATGGAAAAGCACTACAATCAGCTACATCACATTTCTTTGGAAGTAAATTCCCAGATGCATTTGATATAAAATATATTGATAAAGATGGAGATATGAAGTCAGTATATGAAACATCATGGGGATGGTCTACAAGAAGTATTGGAGCTATCATTATGGTTCATGGTGATGATGATGGACTTGTTTTACCACCACATGTTGCACCAACAGAGGTTATGGTTATTCCAATTGCTCAACATAAAGAAGGTGTACTAGATAAGGCTAATGCTCTTTATGATGAACTTAAGAAAGCCGGATATAGAGTTAAAATTGATGATTCAGATAAATCAACAGGATGGAAATTTGCAGAACAAGAGATAAACGGAATTCCAACTCGTATAGAAATTGGACCAAAAGATATTGAAAATGGAACAGTAGTTGTATGTCGACGTGATAATCGTGAAAAAACAACAGTTAAAATGGAAGATGTTACAAAAGAACTTAGAAACATCTTGGAGACAATGCAACAAGATATGTACGATAGAGCTAAAGAATTTTTAGATGGACATATTGACACAGCTACAACCATGGATGAAATGGTTGAAAAATTCAAGGCTAATCGTGGATTTGTAAAAGCTTGCTGGTGTGGAGACCCAGAATGTGAAGGTGAAGTAAAATACGCAACAGGCGGAGCTTCAACAAGATGTCTAATAGAAGATGAAGAATTCATAGACGACAAATGCATCTGGTGCGGCAAACCAGCCACAAAGATGGCATACTGGGGGAAATCATATTAATTTTGCGGCTAAAGCCACAAAATTAAAAAATAAATTAAGTTACCTGAGAAGGAAATTGCATAGGAAAGGCTCTAGGCACAGAATGTGTCTAAGAGCCTTTTTCTGTGTAATTTAGTTCGATAGAACACAAATCTGTATTTTGATTTGTGTTCTCAGGTAACGGAAAAATATTATGAGAGCCCTAAACCCCAGCGAGATGAAGCGAAGCGAAATCGAGCTGGCACAAGAAAGTATTTTTTTATAGCTTTCTCCTGATAAACGTCAATTTTTTATCCCTCAAACTCCTAATTTTTGTACTAAAACTAAGAAAAATTAAAAAACTACAAAAATTCGTCATAAACTTATTGCAAATTATTCATAAATAATATAGAATTATCTAAAAATACTTAAGAATTAATTAAAAATTCAAGAAAACAGTTTTTAATGCCTTAATTAAAGGCAGGAAGGAGATGACATGAAGGGGAAGGTAGAAAGCTATTTTAAAAGAATTATTTTAGTTACTCTTTTATGCTTAATGTTAGCTATTTTTGGAAGCATAAGAACTTATGCATCAGACATGGTAGTGGGCAATGGAGAAATATCCTTTGTAGAATCAAAGGGAGATGTGGTTCAAACTAAAGTTACAACTACTAAGGTAAGTTCTACTCCAACAACAGGAGATGATACTAATATAATTGTTTTATCAATTATAAGTATTCTATCATTAAGTGTAGTATTGGTTTCTTTAAACGTGAAAAAGAAGGGACAATAGGGTGGAGAGTATGAAAAGGGTTCAAAATACAATATTTTTATTTGCTTTAGGAATTTTTTTGATTTTAGTTTTACCATTTACTGTTCATGCTGAGGATAACGGGGCGAGAATAACGAAGGCACCAAATCTGAATTTTGGAAAATGTAGTATTGATATTAAAAAAGATATTAAAGATAAATCTTTTACTTTAAAAAGAAATCTACTTGATACAGCTCAATCAGATGCTAGTATTATTATAGATTCAAAGTCAGATAGAAGCTTTAAGGTTAATCTTTCATTTGATTCCCTTAAAACAAAGGAAGGCTTACTTCTTGATAATTATGTTATAACCTTAAAAGGCATGAGCGTAACAACTTTTGATGAAGAAGGTATGGCAGTTAATACTCCAATTACTGCTAAAAAGGATTATACGTTTATCCCAGGTGTTACTAAAGAGATTTTAGCTACAGGGGAAGCAGGTCGTAAAGGCACTACTACCATAGATTTCGACAGTGTTGTGATTACATTTAATAAGTTAAGTACTAAAAATATAAATCAAACTTATAAAATGGATATTAATGTTATGGTAGATGATGGAGAAGCAGCAGATACTCCTCAAGTTGTAGTACCGGAGCCAGATCCGTATGATGGAAGATCAGGGTTATTAATACAATGGACTAGGAAGTATTCGGATACTCCTTATTTTGATTATTTGACAAATGAAGAGGCAATCGCTGCCTCTGTAGGCTATGATAATAGCTGGGGAATAAGGGCTGATAATATATCTTGTAAACAAGGAGTAGTAGATAGCCAGGGTAATTTTACTCCAGATACTGAGGCACCTTCAGGAGATTATTCACAGGGGATTAATTTAGAGACTAGGAATAATGCAGTTTTTATGGCAATGGATAATCTAACATCATTAGATCATGCATTTGATCATTATAGTTCGGACCATGGAAATACAGAGCAATTGTTGGGTGAAATTAAAATATCTACAATAGGTACTACTCCAGCACTTAAATCAACTACCAATATGTTTACGGGGAATTTTGCTCTTGAAATGAGGGAGCAAGATGAAAGTGGTTTAGATTTGAGCGATTTTGATACAACTGGGGTAACGGATATGTCGGGCATGTTTGAAAATACACCTTGGTTACATTCATTAAATGTATCTGGTTTTGATACAAGTAGTGTAACAAATATGTCTCATATGTTTGATATGTGTGCTTTTTTAAATACATTAGATTTATCCTCATTTAATACAAGTAATGTAATAGATATGTCCTATATGTTTTCTAGTACTGGTAATTTTGGTGATATGGAAAACTTGAATATAAGTACTTTTGATACCAGTAATGTTACAAACATGGAAAAGATGTTTTATGGTATCCCAGTTACAAGTTTGGATGTAAGTGGATTTAACACCGCACGGGTTACTAATATGACAAGTATGTTTGATGGCTGTGGTTTTATTACTAGTTTAGTTGTAAGTGATTTTAACACATCACAGGTTACTGATATGTCAGGTATGTTTGATGGATGTCAGGGGCTTACAAGTTTGGATTTAAGTAACTTTAATACTGCACGAGTTACTAATATGTCTACAATGTTTAGCAGCTGTAAGGCGCTAACAAGTTTGAATTTAAGTAGTTTTAATACAGAACAGGTTACTAACATGTCAGAGATGTTTAGTAACTGTATTGGACTTACAAGTTTGAATTTAAGCAGTTTTAATACCGCACATGTTATTGATATGTCTAGTATGTTTAACAAATGTAGTGGGTTTACAAGTTTAGATTTAAGTAGCTTTGATACATCATATGTTGCTAATATGTCAGGAATGTTTAGTAGCTGTAAAGGATTTGCAAGTTTGGATTTAAGTAATTTTAATACTATACATGTTACTGATATGTCCAACATGTTTAGCAGCTGTATTAATCTAATTAGCTTAAATTTAGAAAATTTTTCTACAAGAAGTGATACTAATGTAGATTATATGTTTTCGCAAACAGATACAGCGAAGGAGAACATTACAACTAATTTAGATAATTGGGCAGTTAAGCCACCAAAACTAGCAGCATAAGTTTATAATTACTTGTTTTAGATTTTCAAACCTCAAATATTAGAGAAATCTAGTATTTGAGGTTTTTTGACGTTTTTTGTATATTAAATATAGTGAGAAATAATTTTAAGACTGAATTGTAATATTATGCATACATTTTAGCGGAAAAAGCTAATTTAGTGGGATATGGGCACAAAAGCAAAAGATTAATAATAGATAATAATAATCTGTGTACAATGCATTTATACGTACAAAAACCTTAAAAAAGAGTTCAGACTTTCATTGCGGAATTAATACTTAGTTTGTTGAATTTTATTTAAACACCATGTATCCTTTTAATAAAGAAAAGATTTATATTTATTAAACTTAGTTAATAGATAAATATAGATATTTTTGATTTGACGATATTGTACATTATAACAAATGGAGGAATTAAGGAGATGAAAAAAGGAATAGCAACTTTATTGGCTCTTGCATTAGTAGCATCATTTGCAGGAACAACTAATTTAAAGGTGGGAGCTGTACCACAGTTAACAGGAACAAGTAATTCACAACTTGTTGTAATTGGTGATACTAATGATGATACTAAGCTAGTATTAGTAAAGACGCCAACTACTTTTGACTTTTCACCAGCAAGTGGTGATGAATTAAAAATTGGTGATGGACTTGATAAAACTGTAAACGCTTCTGGAACTGATACTAATTTTGAAGTTATGGATAGACGTGGTGGTACAACAGGATATAAGATTATAGCTAATGCTACAGATTTAGGGACACAATCTAATGCATATATGCTTGATGCAACTACAATAACTATGTCCACTTCTATTGCAAGTACTGAGGCTAATTTAACTGGATGTAATGCCATGAATATTAATAAGGTGGATGGTATTGTACTTACAGGAGGAAATGATTCTCGTGGTGACAGATTATCACAATCAGTTTCTGTTAATATTAAAAAATCTGATACAAATGCATTAATTGCTGGTACATATACCGGAACAATCAATTACACATTAGCTGATACTAATATATAGTAATACTTTGTTTAAGATGATAATTTAAAAGTAAATTTAGGGGGTATTGTAATAGTTAAATAAGATTAACTAATGCAAGCCCCTTTTAGCAGTTTTTGTGGCACCAAATAGGGAGAAGTGTAAAAAAAGTGAGGATGAGAGTAAATAAAAACTTGATAAAACTAATGTTATTGCTTGGATTTTTTATTGCAAGTTTTTTTCTTATATCTATTAAAGCTCATGCAGCCATATCTATAGATAGTAGTGGAACATATCATGTTGAATCTGGGATAGAATTAAAAACTTTGATATGTAATACACCAACACAATATTGGACCAACACTAATACTCCACCTAAAGATTTAAATATAATATTAGATAGAGACATAAATATTGGAGCTAGAACTGATATTTATGAAAAGATTAGAAATGTTACTGTAGATTGTAATGAAAAATTAGTATATACAACTGCAAGTAATCTTGATACGGGCTCATTTATTCATTCAATATATAGAAACAACGCAGATAATGTTTATACTATTAAGAATCTTACGTTAAAATCAACTTCAACAACTGCACAATATCCAGCAGGTACTTACTATAATGAAAATGGAAATACAACGACAGATAGGCCCTATTTTGCAGGTGCATATGGATTTATATTTTGCGGAGATTATGGACAGGCAGCGTCAGTTACTTCAAGGAATGGAACTTTAGTCTGGGATAATGTTAATATAGATTATTCTAGTGTAAAAACTGCCCCATCATCTATTCAGTGTATCGCTCAGTGGACTATGGATACGGTGTTTCGTGGAAGTAATTCTATGATAACAGGTTATTCCGATCAAAGTGTTCTAGAAATATGTGATATTATAGTTGAAAGTGGAGCAAGTTTAACTATAGATGTAAATAATGTTGGTGAATCCGTTAGTGCAATTAAGATTTGGTATGACAATTTGAATAATGATACCTTTAAGATAGAAAATCATGGAACTTTATATATGTTTGATCATACGAGTTCTTATATGTTTGGATATGAAGGTACGACTGTGGCATATGATATTGAAAATTATGGAAACATGATGATATATAGAGATGCAGTTGGATATTCCATGTTTGAAGCTCCAGCCCCCAATATAACTGTTAATAATTATGCAGATGCTCATATGGAGTTTTATGATCAGGCTATTCTTTTTAATACTACTGGTAACTTTGAAGCAAATCTATACGATGGTTCAACAACATATTTTGGAACAGGTTCGACGGTATATCCTCCTGTATCTGTTGCAGCGGCAGCGGGGAGTAATCATGTTATAAATATAGGTAATGCTGCTCAGGTTATATATTATATGGGAAAAGGTAGTACAGTGGCACCCCTTGCTTATGTAAAAGTAAATTATTCTGGGGAAAGAGATTTTCAACTTTTTAATGATGGGGCTTTGACGAATTTTACAGATTTTGAAGATCTAAGCCCTATTGAAAACGCACTTGCAAATACAATATTTGAAAGTCCATCTATTACTTCAAATGTAGTTACAGATAAAGATGGTGTACAGACCAATATAGGTAATTTATCTTTTAGAGCATTTTCTTTAGCTAAATTTAAATTTAGCTTTACAGATTTAACTACCCTGCCAAGTTTTTATGGAATAGTTCAACTGGATAGTTTAGATCCATATAATTATAATTATATTCCTGCACGAAATAACAATGACCCTGCAGTATTTGAAATTACAGATCCAAAAGGCAGAACGTCACCTAAGTCTGTTACTATGAAAATAGATAATTATATTGCCGGTGGTACGAAACTTGTAATGAAAACTCCTAGTGGAGAACAAGAAATAGAAACTGCTGAAACTAAAATTCTATCCAGCAGTGATGATAGTGTTTTTTCAGTTGATGGAAGTGGAGCCAAGTTAAAATATATTTTGGCACAGGATAATACAAATAAAAAATCAGGATTTTTTTATAAGGGTAAATTAGGGGATTTTTTAGATGGAACCCATAACAATGTAATTGAATTCACATTAAAAGATGAAATCTAGTCTTTTAAGAGGTACGCAACTTATGAACAATAACGATAAGGACAACAAAAATATTAAAGATGAAGAATTAATTAATTCAATACACAATAGTCTGGATAAAATTAATTCTTTACTAATGGAAAGAGAAGCTGAAAAAAGCCAGTATTCTTCTAATTCAGATGTAAATATGCAACAATCTACATCTGCAAATTCAGGGGAAAGAATGGTTCAGTCTACTATAGCTCAACCAGAGGAAAAGATAACGCAATCTGAACCAGTTAAAGAAAATGAAAGAGTAACTAGGAATTCTGTTTCTTCCTCAAATAATAAAGATGAAAACAAAGAGAAGAAAAAATCTAAGTTAAGAGTTGCCATAATTGCTCTACTATTATTTATAGTGGCATTATTGTGTGCGGGACTTTTCTATTTTAACTTCTATTTAAATAAAAAAAATAAAGCAGTAGCAGTTGTTACTAAGAAAGATATTAGCAGTAAAGAAAAGCTTGATGAAAAAGTTGAACCTATAACCATTAAACCTAAGTTAGAGGATACCGATTTAGGTATAAGAAAAGATTTAGATACTCAAGTTGGCTTTACCTTTACCATACCAACGACAACTTCTCAAGAAAGCAAGCATAGAGATTATTCTTATCCTTGGCTTATGGTTGAAAGTGGTCATAGTTATACTCAAGATATAATCGTAGTAAATGGTAGTAAAGCAAGTACATTTACCCTTATTGCATCTAATGAAATAACCAATACAAATTTATTAAACACTGTTTATTCAGAAGGTTCAAGTAATCAGGATTATGTAGATTATGATAGACCTATCAACTTCGAAGAAAGTGTAAGTTTTGATAGTAGCGGTAATTATATTAGATTTAAAGTACCTGCAAATAAAACAGCGAAAATCCAAATGAAAATTATGGTTCCTGCTAAAGCTTTTGATGGTGTAAGTGTAGGTGGATTATATCTTTCAAGGGATGTAAGACCTGATGAAGTGGCCAAATCAGGTTATACATCTAAATATAGCTATCATAAAGCCTTGGTTATTCAAGAAAAAACTGAAACACCAGTAGGTAAATTAGAATTTGATAAAACATGGCTTCAAGTAGATAGTAATCAAGAGGCAGCGTTTGCACAATTAACTAATCCTACAGGAAGAATTCTACATGACGTGACTGCTAAGATTATAGTAAAAAATGAAAGTAAAAAAGTAGTCGCCGAAAGAAAAATCGAAAATGGGGTAGTAGTTTCATATGATAAGTTTAATGTGAAAGTGCCTCTAAAAAAGAAGCTTTTACCTGGCAATTATTCTTTAGATATAAGAGTGTCAGCCTCAGAAGGTTTATGGCAGTTTATGGAAGATTTTAGTGTAACAAGGCAAGCTATAAAAACTCTTGAACAAGACAAGAAAGTAGATAAAGTATACTTGTTTATGAAAAAACTTCCCTATATTATTATAGGAATTCTAACTTTAATTATTATATATTTGTTATATAGAGAAATAAAACATAGAAGCAGAAATAATGGGCTAGAGGAAACAGCATAATAAACTAAAAATGTATACATTGAATTATCACTCTTTTTGTATTTACATTTATAGATTTTAAGATTATAATTATAGAGATTTTAAATAAGTACAAAGAGGAGAGATTGAATATGGCTAATACAATTACCCAAGATACCATGATTGGTGAATTATTATTTATAGATGCTGAAGTTGCTCCTATCCTTATGGAGATAGGAATGCATTGCCTTGGATGACCAAGCTCCCAAATGGAGTCAGTCGGAGAGGCTGCAATGGTTCATGGAATTGACCCTGAGTTGTTAGTTGCTAAGATTAACGCATTTTTAGCAAGTAAAGCACAGGCATAATCAAAAGAAGTGATTTGAATAATTTAATATTAGTATAAAAAATAAGTGTCAAAACTATTTTTACAATTAATATGCTATTTTAATAGCATATATTGAGAAAAGATATAGTTCTGGCACTTATTTTATGATATTATTTGAACTTAAAGGTCTTTAGATATATAATGACCTTGTTGCATGTAGTTTTGTTTAAATGTTAAAAGTTTTTAGTGTGTTAATTGAAAAGCAATAGATTAGTGTAATAAATCATTTATATGGTATAAACTTTTTTATAGTTAGTATTATTTATTAAATAGCATATGAGAGATGTTTTGATTGATTAAAGATATAGGATAATATTATGAAAAAAGATAATGAGAATTTGGTGGAAGAGATAGAGGAAATCGTTGAAGCCCCAAATTCTAAGTTTCATTTAGTGAAATCCATAATAAGATTTACAGAAGAGGTTGCAAGGGAGCATGTTGGAGCGTATGCGGCGCAAGCAGCTTTTTTCTTTATGCTTTGTATGATTCCTATATTATTGTTATTACTTACCTTGGTTCAGTATACCCCAGTGCCTAAAAAAGAGGTACTTGATGCAGTAATTCTTGTTTTTCCAAAATCTGTGGAATCCCTTATTACATTGGTACTTAATCAAGTATATAGTCAATCTTTGCAAATTATTCCTGTCACTATTATAGTTGCTCTTTGGTCAGCTGGGCGAGGAGTTTTAGCGATTAGCACAGGTCTTAATACAATTTTACATAGCTATGAAACAAGAAATTATTTTTGGCTTAGGTTACGCTCAACTTTTTATACTCTTGCTTGGATTGTAGTTATGGTTCTTATGCTAGTTTTATCTGTATTTGGAAGTATAATAAAAGATTTTCTAGATAAAAAAATTCCCTTTATTAAAAATATTACAGATCAGGTCATGGAAATAAGGCTTGTTCTTACAGTAATAAGTTTATTTTTGCTTTTTTTATTTATATATAAATTTTTACCAAATAGAAAAGCAACCCTTAAAAGTCAAGTTCCTGGGGCATTATTTGCAATGATAGGCTGGATGGTAGTATCAGAGATTTTTTCAGTATATGTTAAGATATTTAAAGGATTTTCTAGTATGTATGGCAGTCTCACTACTATTGTGTTAATTATGTTGTGGTTATATTTCGGTATGTATTGTGTTCTTTTAGGTGGAAAGCTTAATAAGAGCATTGCAAAGGCTTATATAAAGGTTACTGATAAAAAAGAAAAATAGGTTATGTATGGATTTTAAAGGACACAATATTATTTTTATATAGTAGAATAAAGGTCGCTGCTTTTTATACTTAGAAGTATTATTTATAGAAAGTGTAATAAAAAGACTAGATAATTTCACGAATTAGCACTCTACCACTTTAATTGTATAAAGTAAAGTACAATTGTTGACAAAATTGTTTTTTTAGTGTATAAAATAAACATAGCGTAAATTTTAGGTAATTAAGATTAGACTAGGTCAAGAAAAATCTTAATTAATAAATAGCTTACCTTTAATTTTAAGATATTAGGAGACAGATATGAAGTCATTAAATCTATTTATTCAAAAAAGAGTTATTCTTGGTGGTCATCATCACCATCTTATTTTGATGCAAGAATAAGTAGATTTTGTATAAGAGAAGATGAAG